>NZ_BAAGPS010000001.1:408142-548765 GCF_054783935.1 Streptomyces pseudoechinosporeus | reverse complement strand
GGAAGCCTGCTTCGAGATGAGGACTCCCACCCCCTAGAGGGGTTAAGGCTCCCCAGAGACGATGGGGTTGATAGGCCGGATCTGGAAGGCGGGTAACCGCCGGAGGTGACCGGTACTAATAGGCCGAGGGCTTGTCCCCAGATGCTCGCGTCCACTGTGTCGGTTCTGAGGCAACGAACCGTTGTCGGCTTTGAGCGGAACATTTAACTGAAGAGTGTGCTTGTTCGCTCGAAACCATTAGGGTTTCGGTGGTCATAGCGTGAGGGAAACGCCCGGTCACATTCCGAACCCGGAAGCTAAGCCTCACAGCGCCGATGGTACTGCAGGGGGGACCCTGTGGGAGAGTAGGACACCGCCGAACAATCTTTGGAGGACCTCTGGTCCCAGCGACTCGCTGGGGCCAGAGGTCCTTTTTTGTTTTTCCGAAGCGCGCAGGGTACCCGTTTCTGCGCGAGAATGACTTGCGGTACCAATGACAGGAGTCACCATGTCCACCAACTCTCCCGACGAGCGACCGGAGCGCGATCAGCGCCGCCGGGACAGTGGTGACCGCGGCGCCTCCCGCGGGGGGCCGCGACGCGACAATGACCGTGGCGGCTACGGTCGGCGTGACGACCGTCGTGGTGGCGGTGACCGTGGTGGTTTCCGTCGGGACGACAGCCGTGGTGGTCCTCGGCGTGAGGGCGACCGCCCGGCGTTCCGGCGTGACAACAGTGGTGGCGGTGACCGGCCAGCCGCACGTCGTGACGACCGTCGTGGTGAGGACCGTGGCGATCGCGGTGGCTTCCGTCGGGACGAGAACCGTGGCGGAGGTTTCCGTCGCGACGAGCGGCGGGGCGACGATCGTGACCGGGGCGGGTTCCGGCGTGAGGGGGACCGTCCGGCGTTCCGTCGTGATGACAGTCGTGGTGGCGGTGACCGTGGTGGGTTCCGTCGGGACGACAGTCGTGGTGGTCCTCGGCGTGAGGGCGACCGGCCGGCCGCACGCCATGACGACCGCCGCAGTGATGACCGCGGGGGTTTCCGTCGCGACGACCGCAGGGACGGCGAGCGTGGTGGCTTCCGGGGCGATGACCGGCGCGGTGGCGGTGATCGTGGTGGTGACCGCCCGGCGTTCCGGCGTGACAACAGTGGTGGCGGTGACCGGCCGGCCTTCCGGCGGGATGATCGCCGTGGTGAGGACCGTGGCGATCGCGGTGGCTTCCGTCGGGACGAGAACCGTGGCGGAGGTTTCCGTCGCGACGAGCGGCGGGGCGACGATCGTGACCGGGGCGGGTTCCGGCGTGAGGGGGACCGTCCGGCGTTTCGTCGTGACGATCGTCCCGGTGGGCCGCGGCGCGATGACAGTCGTGGTGGCGGTGACCGTGGTGGGTTCCGTCGGGACGACAGCCGTGGTGGTCCTCGGCGTGAGGGCGAGCGGCCGGCCGCACGCCGTGACGAGCGTCGCGATGATGATCGCGGTGGTTTCCGTCGTGACGATCGCCGGGACGATCGGCGTGATGAGCAGAGGCAAGGTGACCGCGGTAGTTACGCGCGCCGTGATGACCGGCGGGACGGGGACCGTGGCGATCGCGGTGGTTTCCGTCGGGACGACAGCCGCGGTGGCTTCCGTGGGCGGGATGAGCGCGGACGGGACGAGCGTGGTGGCCGTGGGCCGAGGCGTGAGGACAGTCGTGGGGGGCCCGGTGGTTTCCGGGGGCGGGACGACCGGCGGGGCGATGACCGGCGTGGTGGCGGGCGCTTCCGTGAGGAGCGGGAGCGGGATCGTGAGCCGATCAAGCGGCTGCCGATCCCCGAGGACGTCACCGGCGAGGAGATCGACAAGGACGTACGGCAGGAGCTGCAGAGTCTGCCGAAGGGGCTTGCCGAGGATGTCGCCAAGAACCTGGTGATGGTGGCCAGGCTCATCGACGAGGACCCCGAGGGAGCGTACGGCTACTCCAGGGTCGCCCTGCGGCTGGCGTCGCGTGTGGCCGCCGTACGCGAGGCAGCCGGCTTCGCGGCGTACGCGAACCAGAAGTACAGCGAGGCGCTCGCCGAGTTCCGGGCCGCGCGGCGGATGACCGGGAACGTGGACCTGTGGCCCGTCATGGCGGACTGCGAGCGGGGTCTCGGGCGGCCTGAGAAGGCGATGGAGATGGCCGGGGCGCCCGAGGTGCAGAAGCTCGACAAGGCGGGTCAGGTCGAGATGCGGCTCGTGGCGGCCGGGGCGCGGCGCGACATGGGGCAGCTCGACGCCGCCATCGTGACGCTGCAGAGCCCCGAGCTGGCGTCCAATTCGGTTCAGCCCTGGACGGCGCGGCTGCGCTATGCGTATGCCGACGTGCTGCTCGCGGCCGGGCGTGAGGACGAGGCGCGCGAGTGGTTCGCGAAGGCCGTCGAGTCCGACAAGGACGGAACCACGGACGCCTCGGACCGGCTTGCCGAGATGGACGGCGTCGAGTTCGTCGACGTACTCGCCGACGAGAGCGAGAACGAGACGGACAGCGAAAGGGACAGCGAGAGCGACATCGCGCCCGCGTCGGCCAAGGATGACTCCGAAGAGGACGAGGGCAGCGGCCTGGAGCACTGACTGACGCCCACGCAGGAGGCGTACGTGCAGAGGATGGGCGGGATCCCCACGGGGTCCTGCCCATCCGCGTATCAGCGCTCCAGCGCGCGCAGCACCAGGCCCGATGCCGGCTTCGGGCCGAACGATGTCGACTTGCGGGGCATCGTGACTCCCAGGCTCGCCAGGTCGCGTACGACTTCTTCACGGACCGGGTGCATCAGAACGGCCGTGCCGCCCTCCCGTTCGGCCTTGGTGACCGTGGCGGCGGTGTCGTGGATGTACGCGATGTGCTCCGGGACGTCCGGGATGTGCCAGATGTGGTCGAGGAGTGCGGAGTGCAGAACCGTTGCGTCGAGGGTGCGCCAGGCCTCCGGACGGTCGGCCGGGATCGTACGGGCGAGGAGGTCCGGGGAGGGGCGATCGACCAGGTGGAAGGCGCCATCGCCGGCAAGGAGGAAGGCATTTCCCTCGGCGGCCGCTACGGAGAGGGCCTCCAGGGCTTCGGAGAGGGGGCCTTGGACGGGGCGTACGCGGAAGGAGTCGCCGAGGGAGGCCAGGGCCTCCGCGACGGGAAGGTGGTGCAGGAGGCGGTGGATCGCGCGGACCCGGAGCGGGTAGCGCGCGGTGTCGACCAGGAGCACCAGGCCGAAGTCCCAGGGACTGGGGGAGGGGTGTTCGGCGCGCAGGCGCAGATACGTGGCCCAGCGGTGGTGGCCGTCCGCGATGAGGGCCTGGTGGCGGGCCAGGTCCTTCTGGATCGCGGTCAGGTCCTCGGAGTCGGTCACCGACCACAGGCGGTGGCTGAAGCCGTCCTCCGTGGTCGTGGCCAGGAGCGGCGGATGCTGGGCCGTGCGCTCGATGACGGCGGTCGCGTCGGCGGCGGAGCCGTTGCCGCGGTAGGTCAGGAGGAGGGGTTCGAGGTTCGCGGACGTGGCGCGCATCAGGTCCGCGCGGTCGGCGACGATGTGCGGCATGACGTCTTCGTGCGGCAGGACCACGCCCTCCGACGGCTCCGACAGGCGCAGGGCGCCGATGAGGCCGCGCTGGAGCATGCCGTCGCCGTCGCGCTGTTCGTAGACGTACAGGCCCGGCTCGGAGTCGGTGGCCAGGACGCCCTCGGCGAGCCAGCGTTGGAGGGTGTCCGCCGCCTTCTTGTTGCGGGCGGTGGGCGTGGCGGCCTGGGGGAGGATCAGACGGACGATGTTGTGCGGGTCGGACGATTCGAGGTGGTGCAGTCCGTCGGGGCGTACGACCACGTCGTACGGCGGGGAGGTTACGGCGGAGAGGCTGCCGACCCGGTCGGGGTCGTAGCGCAGGCCCCGGAACGGGGTGAGATCAAGGCCCATGGATGCCGGTACGTCCGCGGGACCTGCAGTGTTCATTGATGCATCGTAAGAGTGTCAGTGGCATGCGCGATGATCGGGGCAATGGGATCGAACGAGGAGCGATGTGTGATGAGCCAGACCGTGAGGACGCGGCCCGAGGGGAGCGACCGGCCCCTGAGCGAGGCGTACGACACGGCGCTGCTCGACCTGGACGGGGTGGTGTACGCGGGCGGAGAGGCGATCGCGTACGCCGTCGAGTCGCTCGGCACCGCTCGTGCGGGCGGGATGCATCTCGCGTACGTCACGAACAACGCGCTGCGGACACCCGACACGGTGGCCGCGCACCTCACGGAGCTGGGGATACCGGCCGAGGAGTCGGACGTCATCACCTCGGCGCAGGCCGTGGCCCGGCTGATCAGCGAGCAAGTGCCCGCGGGGGCACGGGTGTTGGTGATCGGTGGGGACGGGCTGCGGGTCGCGTTGCGTGAGCGTGGGCTCGTGCCGGTCGAGTCGGCCGAGGACGAGCCGGTGGCGGTCGTGCAGGGGTACGGCGGGCCTGAGCTGCCCTGGGGGCGTTTCGCGGAGGCCTGTTATGCCATCGCGCGTGGGGTGCCGTGGTTCGCCTCCAACACCGACTTGACGATCCCCAGTGCGCGGGGGATCGCTCCGGGCAATGGGGCGGCCGTGGAGGTCGTACGGATCGCGACGGGCGCCGAGCCGCAGGTGGCCGGAAAGCCGCTGCCGCCGATGCACCGGGAGACGATTCTGCGGACGGGGGCGGTGCGGCCGCTGGTGGTCGGGGACCGGCTGGACACGGACATCGAGGGGGCGTTCAACGGCGAGGTGGACTCGCTGCTGGTGCTGACCGGGGTGACGGACGGCGCGCAGCTCCTTGCCGCGTCGCCCAAGCACCGGCCGACGTACGTCGACGCCGATCTGCGGGGGC
Source organism: Streptomyces pseudoechinosporeus (assembly GCF_054783935.1). Taxonomy (NCBI): domain Bacteria; kingdom Bacillati; phylum Actinomycetota; class Actinomycetes; order Kitasatosporales; family Streptomycetaceae; genus Streptomyces; species Streptomyces pseudoechinosporeus. Next base: position 543,943 of record NZ_BAAGPS010000001.1, on the reverse strand, counting down.
TGTTGACCGGGCAGCCCGAGGTTGTCGAGGTGGGCGAGGGGTTCCGCTGCGGCGGTTGGACCGCCATTGCTGGAGATGAGCGGCTGGAGCTGGAGGGTGAGGGCAAGGCGCTCGACGGGCTGCGGGCGCTGTGCGCCGCCGCCTGGACGGCGGCCGGGGACGGGACATGCGAGCTGGACGGGGGCAAAGCACTGGCACGGCTGGGACTTTGAGCCGCAGGTCCCCGGGGACGCCACTACTCGCGGGCTCCGGGACTGAGGGAGCGCGCAGGTCCGCAGGACCAACGGAGTCCTGCGGGCGCACGAATCGAGCCAAATGGGGAGGGTAGGCTAACCTAACTGCGTGTTGGTCGACAGTCCCCCAGAACCGAACGCGGAGACCACCCCCGCGCCCCCCAAACGCCGGGCGATACGGACCGCCGGGCTCCTCGTGTCCCTAGCCGTGCTGGTGCTCATCGCGCTGGCGAGCATCGCGATCGGCGCGAAAGACCTGTCCCTGAGCCAGGTCTGGCACGGTCTGTTCGACGACTCGGGCACGTACGGCGACGTCGTGGTGAACGAGCGGCTTTCGCGTACCGTCCTCGGGCTGCTCGTCGGCGCCGCGCTCGGCCTCGCCGGAGCCGTACTCCAGGCGCTCACCCGCAATCCGCTGGCCGATCCCGGACTGCTCGGCATCAACGCGGGCGCGTCCGCGGCCGTCGTCACGGCCATCACCTACTTCGGCGTCACCTCGCTGAGCGGCTATGTGTGGTTCGCCTTCGGGGGCGCGGCCGTGGTCGGGGTCCTGGTGTACGTCCTCGGCGGCAGCCGGGGCGCGACGCCAGTGCGGCTCGCGCTCGCCGGCACCGCGCTCAGCGCCGCGCTCTACGGCTATCTGCAGGCCGTGATGATCATGGACGAGGCGGCGCTCGGCAAAATGCGCTTCTGGACGGTCGGTTCGCTGTCCTCGGCCAACGACAGGACCATCGAGCAGGTGCTGCCGTTCCTCGCGATCGGCACGGTCCTGGCGCTGGCCCTCGCCCGGCCGCTGAACGCCATGGCCATGGGCGACGACACCGCCCGTGCGCTCGGCGCGCATCTGGGCCGTACCCGCGCGCTGTCCATGGCGGCCGCGACCCTGCTGTGCGGGGCAGCGACGGCCGCCTGCGGGCCGATCGTGTTCGTCGGGCTGATGGTCCCGCACGTCGTACGGTCCTTCACCGGTCCCGATCTGCGCTGGATCCTGCCGTACGCCACCGTGCTCTCGCCGGTGCTGCTGCTCGGCGCCGATGTGGTCGGCCGGATGGTCGCGCGGCCCGCCGAGCTCCAGGTCGGCATCGTCACCGCGATCCTCGGCGGCCCGGTCTTCATCTTTCTCGTACGACGGCGGAGGACGGCGCAGCTGTGAAGGTCCTGACCAAACAGGCCGGTTCCGCCCGGCCGTTCCGCGCCCGGCCCGTCCGTACCCGCGGCGGGCTGTCCGTCCGTATCGACGTCCGCTCGCTCACGGTCGTCGTCCTGCTGCTGGGGGCCGCGCTCGTCGCGAGCGTCGTACTCATCGGCACCGGCGACTTCCCGATCCCGGCCGCCGACGTGCTGAAGACGCTGCTCGGCAACGGGGACGCGGGGCAGGAGTTCATCGTCAATGAGCTGCGGCTGCCGCGGGTTCTCGTCGGCCTCCTGGTGGGGGCCTCGCTCGGGCTCGGCGGCGCCCTCTTCCAGGCCATCTCCCGCAATCCGCTGGGCAGTCCGGATGTGCTCGGTCTCGCGCAGGGCTCGACGGTCGGCGCACTCACCGTGATCGTGCTGTTCTCGGGGAGTGCGGCCGAGGTCACCCTCGGGGCGCTCTTCGGTGGTCTGGTGACCGGACTTGCCATCTATGTGCTCGCCTGGAAGCGGGGTGTGCACGGGTATCGACTGGTTCTGGTCGGTATCGGTGTCTCCGCGATGGCCGTGGCCGTCAACGGCTATCTGCTCACCAAGGCCGACATCGTGGACGCGGCCCGTGCGGTCGTGTGGATGACGGGCTCGCTCAACGGCCGTGACTGGGAACAGGTCTGGCCGCTGCTCGGGCTGTGCGCCGTCCTCGTACCCCTCGTCCTGGGCAACGCGCGCGGGCTGTACATGCTGGAGATGGGCGACGACGTCGCGTACGCGCTCGGAGTGCGGGTCGAGCGGACGCGGATGCTGCTGATGCTGGCCGCCGTGCTGCTCACCGCGGCCGCCACCGCCGCCGCGGGCCCGGTCGCCTTCGTCGCGCTCACCGCGCCGCAGCTCGCCCGGCGCCTCACTCGCTCGCCGGGGCCGAACCTGATGCCCGCGATGTGCATGGGCGCCACCCTGCTGGTCGCCGCCGACTGGGCCTCGCAGCGGGCCTTCGGCGCCGACCAGCTGCCCGTCGGGGTGGTGACCGGAGTGCTCGGCGGCATCTATCTGCTGTGGCTTCTCGTCACCGAGCGCAAGGCGGGCCGGATATGAACACCGACGGCAAGACGAGTACGGGCGCCGATGGCGGGCCGCACACGAACACCCAAAGGAGCACTGTGAACCGCCTGTCCGCCGAGAACGTCACCCTCGCCTACGACCAGCGGGTCATCGCCGAGCAGCTGTCGGTCGAGATACCCGACAACTCCTTCACTGTCATCGTCGGCCCGAACGCCTGCGGCAAGTCCACCCTGTTGCGCGCCCTGTCCCGGATGCTGAAGCCGAGCCAGGGCCGGGTGCTGCTCGACGGGCAGGTGATCCAGTCGATGCCCGCGAAGAAGGTGGCCAGGACGCTCGGGCTGCTGCCGCAGTCGTCGATCGCGCCCGACGGGATCACGGTCGGCGACCTGGTGGGCCGCGGACGCTACCCGCACCAGGGGCTGCTGCGGCAGTGGTCCTCCGAGGACGAACGGGTCGTACTGGAGTCGATGACCTCGACCGGGGTTGCCGAACTGGCCGACCGCTATGTCGACGAACTCTCCGGCGGCCAGCGCCAGCGCGTCTGGATCGCCATGGCGCTCGCCCAGCAGACCCCGCTGCTGCTGCTCGACGAGCCGACCACCTATCTCGACATCCAGCACCAGATCGACGTACTCGACCTGTGTGCCGAACTCCACGAGGAGCAGGGCCGGACCCTGGTCGCCGTGCTGCACGACCTCAACCACGCGGCCCGGTACGCGACGCATCTGATCGCCCTGCGAGAGGGTTCGATCATCGCGCAGGGCGCGCCGTCCGACATCGTCACGGCCGAGCTGGTCGAGGAGGTCTTCGGGCTGCGCTGCCAGGTCATCGACGACCCGGAGACGGGTACGCCGCTGGTGGTGCCGGCGGCGCGGAAGGCGCGTACGTCCGCTGCCGTCAGCGTCGCGAAGGATTCCTGAACCCCCAGAACCGGGTCAGAGCCGGCTCAGAGCAGCTTTCTGAGCCGGAGCAGGTCGCGCAGGCCCGCTTCGAGCCTGACCCGGCCCGAGCCCCAGGCCTTCGCGAAGTGCAGCTCGCCGTTCACCAGGGCGACCAGATCGTCACCGGTCATCCTGAGCCGGATCTGGGCCTTCTCGGGCGGAGGACCCTGCACCGTGTCGAGCACCTCAATGCGGCCGTCCTTGAGACGCCCTACGAAGGTGATGTCGAGGTCGGTGATACGGCAGCTCAGCGAGCGGTCGAGGGCGGCGGCACTGCGCACGTCGCCCTCCGCGCCCGCCATGTTGTCCGAAAGTTTGTCGAGTGCGCTGCGGCACTCCTCAATCGTGGCCATCGCGGACGACGGTACCCCAGCGCTTCGCGGTAGCGTCGGGGCATGAACGACTGGGAGCTTCCCGCCGAACCGGGGGCCGGAGCCGGGGCCGACTCGGAGACCGAATCCGAGGTCCGACCCGAGGCCGAATCCGAGGCCCGGCTCGACGTCGGCGCGGAGACCGGACCCGGGGCCGGACTCGAAGTCGGCACGGCGACCGGACCCACGTACGACCCTGCCGCCCCCGCCCCGCTGAACGTGCCGCGCACGCCCACCGGGAACGCCGAGGTGGACGCCCAACTCGACCGTCTCGCCGATGCCGACCACCTCGCCGCGGACGGGCACATCGAGGTGTACGAAGATGTGCACCGGGGGCTGCGCGACGCGCTCACCGCACTCGACGCCCGCCCGGGACACCAAGGACCCTCGGGGCCTCCGGGGCCCCCGGCGCCGTACAGCATGAACAACAGGAGCTGAACCGAACGTGGCAGGAGTGGCACGACGCCGCCTCGACGCCGAGCTGGTCCGCCGGAAGCTCGCCCGCTCGCGGGAGCACGCCGGCCAGCTGATCGCCGCCGGGCGGGTCACCGTCGGCAAGACACTCGCGACGAAGCCCGCCACCCAGGTGGAGACCGCCGCCGCCATCGTGGTCACCCGGGACGACAGCGACCCCGACTACGTCTCGCGCGGCGGCCACAAGCTGGCGGGGGCGCTGAAGGTCTTCGTGCCGCAGGGCCTGAAGGTCGAGGGACGGCGGGCCCTGGACGCAGGCGCCTCGACCGGCGGATTCACCGACGTACTGCTGCGCACGGGAGCCGCCCACGTCGTCGCCGTCGATGTCGGCTACGGGCAGCTGGCATGGTCACTCCAAAGCGATGAACGGGTCACCGTCAAGGACCGTAAGAACGTACGCGAGTTGACGTTGGAGGCGATCGATGGGGAGCCGGTGGATCTTGTTGTCGGTGACTTGTCCTTCATCCCGCTCGGACTGGTGCTGCCCGCCCTCGTGCGGTGCGCGGCGCCCGATGCCGACCTGGTGATGATGGTCAAGCCGCAGTTCGAGGTGGGCAAGGAGCGGCTGGGGAGCGGCGGTGTCGTCCGCAGCCCCGAACTGCGGGCCGAGGCCGTGCGCGGGGTGGCCCGGCACGCCTGGGGGTTGGGGCTCGGGGTGAAGGGCGTTACGGCCAGCCCGCTGCCCGGGCCCTCTGGGAACGTCGAGTACTTTCTGTGGCTGCGAGCCGGTGCGCCCGAACTGGACCCGGCCGACGTAGACCGTGCAGTGGCGGAGGGGCCGCGTTGACCGATATCCGAGCTCGTACTGTTTTCCTGCTGGCCCACACCGGGCGGCCCGCGGCCATCCGCAGTGCCGAACTCGTCGTCCAGGGGCTGCTGCGCTCCGGGCTCGGTGTACGGGTGCTCGAGGCCGAGGCGGCCGATCTGCCGCTGCCGCCGACCGTGGAACTCGTCAAGGAGGCGACTCCCGAGTGCCTCGACGGGTGTGAGCTGCTGATCGTGCTGGGCGGTGACGGGACGCTACTGCGTGGCGCCGAGTTCGCGCGCGCCTCCGGGGTGCCGATGCTCGGCGTCAACCTGGGGCGCGTCGGCTTCCTCGCGGAGGCCGAGCGTGACGATCTCGACAAGGTTGTCGACCGGGTGGTGACTCGGGCGTACGAGGTCGAGGAGCGTATGACCGTCGATGTCGTCGTGCACAGCAACGGTGATGTCGTGCACACGGACTGGGCGCTCAATGAGGCCGCCGTGCAGAAGGTTTCCGCCGAGCGGCTTCTCGAGGTCGTCCTGGAGATCGACGGGCGGCCCGTCACCGGGTTCGGGTGTGACGGCATAGTCTGCGCGACTCCTACCGGGTCTACGGCGTACGCATTTTCCGCCGGTGGCCCCGTGGTGTGGCCGGAGGTCGAGGCGCTGCTCATGGTGCCGATCAGTGCGCATGCGCTGTTCGCCAAGCCGCTGGTCACCTCGCCGGATTCGGTGCTTGCTGTGGAGGTTCAGCAGCACACTCCGCATGGGGTGTTGTGGTGCGATGGGCGGCGCACGATCGAGTTGCCGCAGGGGGCGCGGGTGGAGGTGCGGCGGGGGGCTGTGCCGGTGCGGCTTGCTCGGTTGCACCATGCTTCGTTCACGGATCGGCTTGTTGCCAAGTTCGCGTTGCCTGTGGCGGGTTGGCGGGGGGCTCCGCATTAGGGGGTTTTCTTCCCCAGCCCCGCCCCTTCCCGAAACTGGGGGCCGCGCCCCCAGGCCCTCCTGGGGTCGTATGTTCGCTGCGGGTGCGTTGTGGCTGGTCGCGCAGTTCCCCGCGCCCCTGAAAGACTGCGCCTTCCGGTAACGAAGCTGGGGGGCGTCGCGTACCGGCCTCCTGACCTCGTAAGGTCGTGGTCGTGCTGGAGGAGATGCGGATACGGTCGCTCGGAGTCATCGATGACGCCGTCGTCGAGTTGTCGCCCGGCTTTACCGCCGTGACCGGTGAGACCGGGGCGGGCAAGACGATGGTGGTCACCAGCCTTGGGCTGCTGCTGGGCGGGCGCGCGGATGCGGGTCTCGTGCGGATCGGCGCCAAGAACGCGGTGGTGGAGGGGCGGATCACCGTTCCCGAGGGCGCCTCGGCGGTCGTACGGGCCGAGGAGGCGGGGGCCGAGCTCGACGACGGGGCGCTGCTGATCAGCCGTACCGTGTCCGCCGAAGGGCGGTCGCGGGCCCACCTGGGCGGGCGTTCCGTGCCCGTGGGGGTGCTCGCCGAACTCGCCGACGAGCTTGTCGCCGTACACGGTCAGTCCGACCAGCAGGGGCTGCTCAAGCTGTCCCGGCAGCGGCAGGCACTCGACCGGTACGCGGGGGACGCGGTCGCCGTGCCGCTCGCCAAGTACGCGAGCGCCTACCGTCGGCTGCGGGCCATCTCGGCCGAGCTGGACGAGATCACCACGCGCGCGCGGGAACGTGCCCAGGAAGCCGACATGCTGCGTTTCGGGCTCGACGAGATCGCGGCGGTGGAGCCGCGGGCGGGCGAGGACGTGGAGCTGGCGGCCGAGGCCGAGCGGCTGGGGCATGCCGAGGCGCTCGCGTCCGCGGCCACGGCGGCGCACGCGGCGCTGGCCGGCAACCCCGAGGACCCCGAGGGCATCGACGCCACGACGCTCGTCGCGGGCGCGCACCGGGCACTGGAGTCGGTGCGTTCCCACGACTCCGCGCTGGCCGCGCTCGCCGACCGGATCGGGGAGATCGGGATTCTGCTGGGCGATGTGGCGGGGGAGTTGGCGGGGTACGCCGATGACCTGGACGCCGATCCGCTGCGGCTCGCGGCGGTCGAGGAGCGGCGGGCCGCGCTCACCGCGCTGACGCGCAAGTACGGTGAGGACGTGGGTGCCGTGCTGGCCTGGGCCGAGCAAGGGGCCGCGCGGCTCTTGGAGTTGGAGGGGGACGACGACCGGATCGGTGAGCTGACGGCCGAACGGGACGCGTTGCGGGCCGAACTGGGCGGGCTGGCACAGGCGTTGACGGACGCTCGTACGGAGGCCGCCGAGCGGTTCGCCGCCGCCGTGACCGCCGAGCTCGCCTCGCTCGCCATGCCGCACGCGCGCGTGTCGTTCGCGATCCGGCAGACGGAGGACCCGGACGGCGTGGAGGTGGGCGGTCGCACGGTCGCGTACGGGCCTGCCGGTGTCGACGAGGTCGAGTTGCTTCTCGCGCCGCACCCGGGGGCGCCACCGCGGCCGATCGCCAAGGGCGCGTCCGGTGGTGAGCTGTCGCGCGTGATGCTCGCGGTGGAGGTCGTGTTCGCGGGTACGGATCCGGTGCCGACGTACCTCTTCGACGAGGTCGACGCGGGCGTCGGCGGCAAGGCCGCGGTCGAGATCGGCCGCCGGCTCGCCCGCCTCGCCAAGACCGCACAGGTCGTCGTCGTCACCCACCTGCCCCAGGTCGCCGCCTTCGCCGACCGGCAGCTCCTCGTCGAGAAGACCAACGACGGCTCGGTCACCCGCTCCGGTGTGAAGGCCCTGGAGGGCGAGGACCGCATCCGCGAACTGTCCCGCATGCTGGCGGGCCAGGAGGACTCGGAAACGGCCCGCGCCCACGCGGAAGAACTGCTGGCGACGGCTCGGGGAGACGGGTAACTGCCGCTCCGCGGTGTGGCCTTGGCGGCTCCGCGGTCCCGTCTCCCGCCCGTTACGCGGGTCCACCGCTGCACCCGTGGTCCTGGAAGCCCCTGCGTCCTGGCATCCTTAGGGGTAGGAGAACGCGCCCTACACCCCAGCGGAGCGTTCCCGTGTGCGTTATCTCTGTACTTTCTTCGTGACCGCCCGTCGCTGAACCAGGAGCCCCGGCCACGTGAGCACCGTAAGCAGCCAGTTGTCGCATGGTCGGTCGGCGCTGCGTACCGTGCAGGTGCTCGGCGGCGGCAGTGCGGGGAGCAGTGCGCATGTGCGGTCGTTGGCGTCGGGGCTTGTGGCGCGAGGCGTGCGCGTGACCGTGTGCGCACCGGTCGCGGCGGACCGGGCGTACGACTTCAGCGGTGTCGGTGCCCAGCATGTGCACGTGCCGCGGCGGAGCGACCCGGCTTCCGTGGCAGCGTTGCGGGCGGCCTGTGCGGATGCCGATCTTGTGCACGCGCATGGGCTGCATGCCGGGATGAGGGCGGCCATGGCGCTCGGTGGGCGGCGTGTCCCATTCATCGTGACCTGGCACAGCCGCGCGCACACCGAGGGGGCGCGGGCGCATCTGCTGCGGCTGCTGGAGCGGCGGGTCGCGAAGGCCGCTTCGGTGGTCCTGGGGACCTCGTCCGACCTTGTGGAGCGGGCCCGGCGCAGTGGGGCGCGTGATGCCCGGCTTGCCGCGGTCGCGCTGCCGGGGGCGCGGCGGCCCGCCTTCGGGGACGAGGAGCTGGAGCGGCTGCGTCCCAAGGCGCGGGCCGAACTCGGTGCCACGGACCGGCCGTTGCTCATGGCTGTCGGCTCGCTCGAGCGGCATCGGGGGTACGACACGTTGCTGGACGCCGCGCGCGCCTGGCGGCGACTGGAGCCCGTGCCGCTGCTCGTGATCGCCGGGGAAGGGCCGCTGCGCGGAGAACTTCAGCGGCGTATCGAGAACGAAGGGCTGCCAGTACGTCTCGTCGGGCGGCGTGACGACGTCGGTGAGCTGCTGGCGGCAGCCGATCTCGCCCTGCTGCCCGGCGGTGGGGAAGCGCGCTCCGTGCTCGCCCAGGAAGCCCTCCACGCGCGCGTGCCGCTCGTCGCGGCCGAGACGGGCGGAATCCCCGAACTGGTCGGCGACGCCGCCGAACTCGTACCGCACGCAGATGCGGAAGCGCTCGCCGACGCCGTCGTACGCCTCCTTGCAGATCCGGAACGGCGAGAGGTCCTGAAGGACAAGGGCACGCTCCAGGCCGCCTCCTGGCCGACCGAGGACGAGACCGTCGCCCAAGTCCTCAGCGTCTACGACGAGTTGACGAAGCCGTTGCCTCTGCCGTAGTCGGCCAGGGGACCAGCCTGCGGGCCCGCAGCGCCAGACTCAGCGCCAGTACCGTCTGCGGGTCTTCCAGGTCGGTCCCCAGCAACTCCCCGATGCGGGCGAGGCGGTTGTAGAGCGTCTGCCGGTTGAGGTGCAGTTCGCGTGCCGTCTCCGCCTTGCGGCCGGCGTGGGCCAAGTACGTCTCCAGGGTGGGCAGGAGCGGCGGCTTGGAACGGTTGTCGTGGTCCAGGAGAGGGCCGATCGCGCGGTCCACGAAGGCGGCGAGGTCGGAGTGGTCCCGCAGCCGCCACAGCAACAGGTCGATGTCCAGGCGCCGGGCGTCGTACCAGGGGCGGTCGGACAGCCCCTGCGCCGCCGTCGCCGCCTCGGCCGCGTGCCGCAGGCCCGCCGACGCCGCCGCCCAGCCACCGGCCACACCGACCACCACGACCGGCGGCGACGCCCCGGGCCGCAGCACGCCCGCGCGGTCCACACCGGCCCGCAGCGCCGCCGCCACCCGGTCCGCGACAGCGGGGCGTTCGGACTCCGCGCGCAGGCCCAGAAGCAGCGGGACGCGGCCCTCCACGGGACGTACGCCCACCAGGACCGGCACCCCCACCGAGGCCAGCTCCTCGGCAACCGCGCGCGCCAGGACGGCCCAGCCTCCGCCTTCGGGGGACAAGCCGTCGGCCAGCCGCATCACCACCGGCAGCAGCGGGCCGCCGCCCGGCTTGAAGCCGAGTACGCGGGCCTGCGCGGGCGCGTCCTCGGCGGTGACCCGGCCCTCGGCGAGATCGGTGAGGAAGTCGCCACGACCGCGCGCCGCCAGCTCCTCCTCCTGGCGGGCCTGCATCAGCACCACGGCGAGGATGCCCGCGGCCCGCTCCGCCGCCATCCGGTGCACGGGCGCGAGCGGGGCGGCCACAGGCAGGAGCACCAGCCGGGCTCGGACCGAGCCGGTGCCGGGGCCGCCGCCGGGCACATCGACCAGGACCGTCCCCGCGGGCGGCTCGTCCTTGTGCCGGCCGCGCAGGCCCTCCCACACCTGGAGCGGATCCGTGTCGGCGGGCCCTGCCCCGGCCGCGTACAGGAGCTGCCGGTCCGGCGTCTCCAGGAACACCGGATTTGTGCTGAAGTCGGCCAGAATGCCGAGTACTTGAGGGATCCCGCCCCCGCCGAGCAGCGCCTGGGTGCAGCGGCGGTGCACCTCCTCGGCCCGCTGGAGCAGCGCGTAGTGGCCGTTGACGATCTCGGTGTGCACTTCCTCCGTGACCGCCACGAACGGCACCTCACGGTGCAGCTGGACCAGCGGCAGACCGGCGGCGCGCGCCGTGTCGACGAGCGCCGCCGGCAGCCGTGTGAAGCGCGGACCGAGCTCCACGACGAGCGCCGCGATCCCGCGCTCGGCGAGGGTACGCACGAACGCCCGCTGCTCGGCCGGGCGGGTGCCGAGCCCGTACCCCGTGGTCAGCAGCAGCTCGCCGCCCTTGAGCAGCGAGGCGATGTGCGGCACCTCACCCGCGTGCACCCAGCGCACGGTACGGTCCAGCCGGTCGGCGCCCGCCAGGACCTCTGGCAGGCCACCGCGCAGCCCGGGCAGCTCCAGGGCCCGCCGCACGGTGATCCCGCCACCGGGCGCGTCCGGCGTGTCGACACCGCTGTCCATGAGCCCGCTGTCCATGGGGCGGACGCTACCGGCGCCCGCCGTACCGCGACAGACGATCAGCCGCCGTACGCCCCCGAAGCCGTCAGCCGCAGTGCCGTGTCGATCAGGGGCACGTGACTGAACGCCTGCGGGAAGTTCCCGACCTGGCGCTTCAGGCGCGGGTCCCACTCCTCGGCCAGCAGACCGAGGTCGTTGCGCAGGGCCAACAGCTTCTCGAAGAGCTTGCGGGCCTCGTCGACGCGGCCGATCATCGCCAGATCGTCCGCCATCCAGAACGAGCAGGCGAGGAACGCGCCCTCGTCACCCTCCAGGCCGTCCACGCCCGCGTCCTCACCGGCGGTGGGGTAGCGCAGGATGAAGCCGTCCGTGGTCGACAGCTCCCGCTGGATGGCCTCGATCGTGCCGATCACCCGCTTGTCGTCGGGCGGCAGGAAGCCCATCTGCGGGATCAGCAGCAGCGAGGCGTCCAGCTCCTTGGAGCCGTACGACTGCGTGAAGGTGTTGCGCTCCTTGTCGTAACCCTTCTCACACACATCGCGGTGGATGTCGTCGCGCAGCTCGCGCCACTTCTCCAGCGGACCGTCCGCGTCGCCGGACTCGATGAGCTTGATGGTGCGGTCGACCGCGACCCAGGCCATCACCTTGGAGTGCACGAAGTGCCGACGCGGACCGCGGACCTCCCAGATGCCCTCGTCCGGCTCGTCCCAGTGGTTCTCCAGGTAGCGGATCAGCTTGAGCTGCAGCAGGGACGCGTAGTCGTTGCGGGCCAGGCCTGTCATGTGCGCCAGGTGCAGGGCTTCGGTGACCTCGCCGTAGACATCCAGCTGGAGCTGGTGCGCGGCGCCGTTCCCGACGCGTACGGGCGCCGAGTCCTCGTACCCGGGCAGCCAGTCGAGCTCCGCCTCGCCCAACTCGCGCTCGCCCGCGATGCCGTACATGATCTGCAGGTTCTCGGGGTCGCCCGCGACCGCGCGCAGCAGCCACTCGCGCCAGGCGCGCGCCTCGTCGCGGTAGCCGGTGCGCAGCAGCGAGGAGAGGGTGATGGCCGCGTCGCGCAGCCAGGTGTAGCGGTAGTCCCAGTTGCGGACGCCGCCGATCTCCTCCGGGAGCGAGGTGGTGGGCGCGGCGACGATGCCGCCGGTCGGCGCGTACGTCAGCGCCTTCAGAGTGATCAGCGAGCGGACCACGGCCTCGCGGTAGGGCCCGTGGTACGTGCACTGCTCCACCCACTCGCGCCAGAACTCCTCGGTGGCCTCCAGGGCCTGCTCCGGCTCGGGCAGCGCGGGCGGCTCCTTGTGCGAGGGCTGCCAGGAGATGGTGAACGCGATCCGGTCGCCCGGCGCCACCGTGAAGTCCGCGTACGTGGTCAGCGACTTGCCGTAGGTCTCGGCCGTCGTGTCGAACCACACGGAGTCGGGCCCGGCGACGGCCACCGTCCGCCCCTCGTGCTTGTGCACCCAGGGCACGACACGGCCGTACGAGAAACGCATCCGCAGCGCCGAGCGCATCGGCACCCGGCCCGAGACGCCCTCGACGATCCGCACCAGCTGGGGTGCGCCGTCACGCGGGGGCATGAAATCGGTCACACGGACCGTTCCACGTGGGGTATCCCACTCGGATTCGAGGACCAGGGAGTCGCCGCGGTAGCAGCGGCGGGCCGCTCTGGGCGGCTCGGCGTCCGCCGAGTGGGCGGGGCCAAGGCGCCAGAAGCCGTGCTCCTCGGTGCCGAGCAGTCCGGCGAAGACGGCGTGGGAGTCGAAGCGGGGCAGGCACAGCCAGTCCACCGTGCCGTCCCGGCAGACCAGCGCGGCGGTCTGCATGTCTCCGATAAGTGCGTAGTCCTCGATGCGCCCGGCCACGTGCATCTCCAGTCGAACGGCCACGTCGCCCCCCGAGGGGCGGTTGCTCTTTGCGGTCAGGGGAATGGGTCAATACAGCGTCGTTGCATGACGTCAATGGTCGCAGTGATTGTTGGTGCGAAACGAACTGACGAGCTCTGTGTCCGGAGAATACGGGCGGGGTGGTGCCGTTGTTCGGCCCGGCTCGGCAGCGATCGTCCGAGCAGGATACGACGCAGGATGGTGATCCGCGCGCCCCTCCCTGGAAAGCGATTGCGCCGGATGAGTGGGAAGAGCGAGTACCACTGTGCCCCGTGTCGGCCCGTGTGCGGAGCGTGGCCGGAAGCGGCCTCCCCCGGGCGCTGATACCCTGGTAGCCCGTGGACCGGTGGGCGCCCCCGAAGCAGAAACCGACGCGAGGGGTCCCCCGAACCGCAGCGACGGCACCTCCCGAAACGCCCGGGTCAGGCAGCCGGCCCGCACTCCGAACCGCGACCACGGGAGCCCCGTCTTGGCCATGCCCTCCAAATCCTCGACGACCAAGCACATCTTCGTCACCGGGGGTGTCGCCTCCTCCCTCGGCAAGGGCCTGACCGCGTCCAGCCTGGGCGCACTGCTCAAGGCGCGGGGCCTGCGGGTCACGATGCAGAAGCTCGACCCGTATCTGAACGTCGACCCGGGCACCATGAACCCGTTCCAGCACGGTGAGGTGTTCGTCACCAATGACGGCGCCGAGACCGACCTGGACATCGGCCACTACGAGCGCTTCCTGGACGTGGACCTGGACGGCTCCGCCAACATCACCACCGGCCAGGTGTACTCGACGGTCATCGCCAAGGAGCGGCGCGGCGAGTACCTCGGCGACACCGTGCAGGTCATCCCGCACATCACCAACGAGATCAAGCACCGAATCCGGCGCATGGCCACGGACGACGTGGACGTGGTGATCACGGAGGTGGGCGGCACGGTCGGCGACATCGAGTCGCTGCCGTTCCTGGAGACCGTCCGGCAGGTCCGTCACGAGGTCGGCCGAGACAATGTGTTCGTCGTCCACATCTCGCTCCTTCCCTACATCGGACCGTCGGGAGAGTTGAAGACGAAGCCGACGCAGCATTCGGTTGCGGCTCTGCGCAACATCGGTATTCAGCCAGATGCGATCGTGCTGCGCGCCGACCGCGATGTGCCGACCGCGATCAAGCGCAAGATCTCGCTGATGTGCGACGTCGACGAGGCGGCCGTGGTCGCGGCCATCGACGCCAAGTCGATCTACGACATCCCGAAGGTCCTGCACACCGAGGGCCTGGACGCCTACGTCGTCCGCAAGCTGGACCTCGCCTTCCGCGACGTGGACTGGACGGTCTGGGACGACCTGCTCGACCGGGTCCACAACCCGCAGCACGAGATCAACCTCGCGCTCGTCGGCAAGTACATCGACCTGCCCGACGCATACCTTTCGGTCACCGAGGCGCTGCGCGCGGGCGGTTTCGCCAACAAGGCGCGCGTGAAGATCAAGTGGGTCACCTCGGACGACTGCAAGACCCCGGCGGGCGCCGCCCAGCAGCTCGCCGACGTCGACGCGATCTGCATCCCCGGCGGCTTCGGCGACCGCGGCGTCTCCGGCAAGGTCGGCGCCATCCAGTACGCCCGCGAGAACAAGATCCCGCTGCTCGGGCTGTGCCTCGGCCTGCAGTGCATCGTGATCGAGGCCGCACGCAATCTCGCCGACATCGCGGACGCCAACTCCACGGAGTTCGACGCCGCCACCGGCCACCCCGTCATCTCCACCATGGCCGAGCAGCTGGACATCGTCGCCGGGGAGGGCGACATGGGCGGCACGATGCGGCTGGGCATGTACCCGGCCAAGCTCGCCGAGGGCTCCCTCGTGCGCGAGGTGTACGGCGGCAAGGAGTACGTGGAGGAGCGCCACCGTCACCGCTACGAGGTGAACAACTCCTACCGCACCGAGCTGGAGAAGAAGGCTGGTCTGCTGTTCTCCGGCACGTCCCCGGACGGCAAGCTCGTGGAGTACCTGGAGTACCCGCGCGACGTCCACCCTTACCTGGTCGCGACCCAGGCGCACCCCGAGCTGCGCTCGCGCCCGACGCGTCCGCATCCGCTGTTCGCGGGCCTGGTGGAGGCCGCTGTGGAACGCAAGACGGGCAAGACGGGCAAGACGGGTAAGTAACACGAGGTTGTACGGTTGCCGGGGTGCGGGTCCTTTGCGGCGCGTGCCCCGGTTTCTGTGGACGTGGGAGGACAAGTCGACATGACCATCAAGGACACCGCCGAGGAGTGGGAGGTCAGGGCGACCGAGACTCCGTTCACGGGGAACAAGACCTCCGTGCGCACGGACGACGTGGTCATGCCCGACGGGACGGTCGTCCGGCGCGACTACCAGGTCCACCCCGGTTCGGTGGCGGTCCTCGCCCTCGACGACCAGGGCCGCGTCCTGGTCATCCGCCAGTACCGGCACCCCGTACGCCAGAAACTGTGGGAGATCCCGGCCGGCCTGCTCGACATCCCCGGCGAGAACCCGCTGACTGCCGCCCAGCGCGAGCTCTACGAAGAAGCCCACGTCAAGGCCGAGGACTGGCGGGTGCTCACCGACGTGTACACGACGCCGGGCGGCTGCGACGAGGCCGTACGGATCTTCCTCGCCCGGGATCTGTCCGAGGCCGAGGGGCAGCGTTTCGAGGTCGAGGACGAAGAGGCCGACATGGAGCTCTCACGGGTCCCCGTCGAGGATCTCGTCCGCGGTGTGCTCGCCGGTGAGCTGCACAACAACTGCCTTGTCGTGGGCGTCCTTTCGCTGGTCGCGGCCCAGAACGGCGAGGGTCTCGACGCGCTGCGCCCGGCCGAGGCGCCGTGGCCCGCGCGGCCCTTCGAAGTATGACCCTCGCCCGGTCGCGAGGCCGGACGCACACCGTCCTGTCGCCGGTATGACAATCACCTGATCCGATCGAGGGGCGTGCCCGCCGTGCTCCGTCGGGATCGTCGCAGAGCGTGAACTAGGCTCTTGGCGAGTGAGCCGAAGGGGCGCGCCTGTGTCGAGAGCGCTGGGGGAGCGCGGAGGCCCGAAGGGTTGAGCACGATCGCGCTCTCGACACAGGCTGTAGCGCCCCGGAGGCGAGCGAGCCAAACAACAAGCGCAACGCCCCGTCCGGAGTCCCGGCGGGCTTGCGCGTGTGGTGGGACGGGAGTGTGGCCCGTGACGGATCAGGCGGTGGACACCGAGGGCACGAAGGTGTCGGCCAAGGAGCAGCGCCCGGCTGCCGGGTCCTCCCCCACTCCCGACTTCGCTCGAGCGGGGGGACCCCCATCCACGGAGGGCCACTTCCTCGGCCGTACAAGAGAGTTGAGGGAACTGAGGGCCGACATCGAGCGTGCGGGCCTGGACACCCTCGCGGGCCGGAAAGCGCCACGCGCGCGCGTGCTGCTCATCGCGGGCAAGCCCGGCTTCGGCCGCACCGCGCTCGCCGGAGAACTCGTACGGCAGGTCGCGGACAGTTACAAGGGCGGCACTCTGCGAGCCCGCCTCACCGAGCCCGACGGCACGCCCGTACCCACCGAGCGCACCGCCCGCGACCTGCTCGCCGCCCTGGAGCTGACCGCCCCGCCCGGAGCCGCCGAGGACGACCTCGTCGAGGCGCTGCGCGAGGCCCTCGCCTCCCGCCGGGCCCTGCTCCTGCTCGATGACGCGGCGGACGCGGAGCAGGTCGACGCGCTCCTCCCCGACACCCCCGAGTGCCTGGTCGTCGCCGTCTCCGACGGCCCCCTGACCGGGATCTCCGACGTCCGCCCCTGCACCCTCGGCGGCCTGGACACCAAGTCCGCCGTCGAACTCCTGGGCCGGTACACCGGCTCGGTACGCATCACCGTCGACCCGCGCGCCGCCGAGGGGCTCGTCGAGCTCTGCGCCGCCCAACCCGCCGCACTCGTGCTCGCCGGCGGCTGGCTGGCCCGCCGACCCAAGGCGGCCGTCGCCGACCTCGCCAAGCAGCTGTGCACCGAGGGTGACGAGGGCCCGGCACTCGACCGCGTCTTCCACCTCGTGTACGCCGAACTGCCCTCGGCCCGCGCACAGATGCTCCGCCTGCTCTCCCTCGCTCCCGCGGGCCTCGTCGACCCGCACACCGCCTCCGCGCTCGTCGGCTGCTCGGTGGGCGTCGCCGAGTCCGCTCTCGACGACTTCGCCGACCTAGGCCTCGTACGGCGCGTCCAGTCACCGCTCGCGCAGTACGAGGTGCCCGGCTGTCTGCTGCCGCTGCTGCGCTCGCTCACCGAGAGCGAGGACCGGCCGGCCGAGCTGCAGCTGGCCCGCGCCCGGATGCTGGAGCGGACCGTACGGCTGCTGGCGTCCTGCCGCGCGATCACCGAGACCGACAGCTCGCCCGCCCGCGAGAAGCTCGCCGGGATGCCCAGCGCCCTGCGCTTCAAGAACCCCCGCGCCGCCGCCGACTGGCTGCGCATCCGGCAGCCCGCGCTGCTGGCCTCGGCCCGGCTCGCGGTCGCCGACGGGGAGCTGGACACCCTCGCGCGCCGCCTGATGGCCGCGCTGGTGCGGGCGATGGTCGCGCACTTCGGTACGCGGGCGGTGGCGCCCGAGCTGTACGGCATCCACCGGCTCGTCCTCGATGTCGCCGAGCGGCGGAAGCTGCCCCGCGAGAAGGCCGCCGCGCTGCTGAACCTCGCGGACCTGGACGCCCGTACCGGCCGGACACGTGAGGCGCTCGCCCGCTACCGCGCCGCTCTGGATGCCGGACGGGAGGCGAACGACCCGTATGCGACCGGCCGCGCGATGGAATCCGTAGGCGGCGCCCACCAGGAGCTGGGGGACTACGACCGGGCCGCCGACTGGTACGGGCGGGCGCTCGCGCAGCGGCTCGCGCGCGACGAGCGCGTGGACGCGGCCCGGCTGCACGGCCGTATCGCCACCGTCCACACCTTCGCGGGCCGCTACGACGAGGCGTTGCGCAGCTGGCGCTCGGCGGTCACCAGCCATCGCAGGAACGGTGATGTGGCAGGCGTGGCAAGGGCGTTGAGCGAGCTGGCCCGGGTGCAGGAGTACTCCGGCCTGTCCGAGGAGTCACTGCACACCTGCCAGGAGGCGATCGAGTGGGCGCGCCGCGCCGAGGACGTACGACTGCGGGCCGCTCTGCAGCTGCGGCTCGCCGACACCCTGGACCGGTTCGGCGACCCCGTGGCCGCCCGGCTGCACCGCGGCGCGGCCGAGCGCATGCTGGGAGACGAGCTCCCGGAGGACCTGTCCGCCAGGGAACATGACGCTAACGCCTACGAAATCCGCAGTACATCCGCAGGAGATTGAAGCATTGAAAGGCTAGACACGGGGAATCCCTTCATTAGACTGGCTCCGCCGCGTCTTTTCGCGGTGTCTACCGGTGTGCTCCCGTGCATCCGGGTATGTCTGGCATCGTCCGGGCAGGCATCACCCCACAACCCCCTGAGCCAAGGACCGTGATCGACGTGAAGGTCGGCATCCCCCGCGAGGTCAAGAACAACGAGTTCCGGGTGGCCATCACCCCCGCCGGAGTACATGAGCTGGTGCGCCACGGCCACCAGGTCGTCATCGAGCAGGGTGCCGGTGTCGGCTCCTCGATCACGGACGACGAGTTCGTCGCCGCCGGTGCGCAGATCCTCGGCACCGCGGACGAGGTGTGGGCCTCCGCCGACCTGCTGCTGAAGGTCAAGGAGCCGATCGCCGAGGAGTACCACCGCCTCCGCAAGGACCAGATCCTCTTCACCTACCTGCACCTGGCCGCGTCCAAGGAGTGCACGGACGCGCTCCTGGAGTCCGGCACCACGGCGATCGCGTACGAAACGGTCGAGCTGCCCAGCCGCGCGCTGCCGCTGCTCGCCCCGATGTCTGAGGTCGCGGGCCGCCTCGCCCCGCAGGTCGGCGCGTACCACCTGATGCGCGCCAACGGCGGTCGCGGGGTGCTGCCCGGTGGTGTTCCGGGCGTCCTGGCCGGCCGGGCCGTCGTCATCGGCGGCGGAGTCTCCGGCTGGAACGCCGCGCAGATCGCCATCGGCATGGGCTTCCACGTGACCCTGCTCGACAAGGACATCAACAAGCTCAAGGAGGCCGACAAGATCTTCGGCACAAAGATCCAGACCGTCGTCTCCAACGCCTTCGAGCTGGAGAAGGCCTGCCTGGAGGCCGACCTCGTCATCGGCGCCGTCCTCATCCCGGGCGCAAAGGCGCCGAAGCTGGTCACCAACGAGCTCGTCTCCCGGATGAAGCCGGGAAGTGTTCTTGTCGACATCGCGATTGATCAAGGCGGTTGCTTCGAGGACTCGCGTCCGACGACGCACGCCGAGCCGACCTTCCCGGTTCACGGCTCGGTCTTCTACTGCGTCGCCAACATGCCCGGCGCCGTGCCCAACACCTCGACGTACGCGCTCACCAACGCCACGCTCCCGTACATCGTGGAGCTCGCGAACCGCGGCTGGGTCGAGGCGCTGCGCCGTGACGCCGCGCTGGCCAAGGGCCTCAACACGCATGAAGGCAAAGTGGTTTACCGCGAGGTCGCGGAGGCACACGGCCTGGAGCACGTGGAGCTGGAGACCCTGCTCGGCTGACCCGCGCCGGCCCATCTCTCCACCGACAAAAGGCGATACGTCAACACGAGTCGTCAACGGCGTACACCCGGCCGGACCTTGGGGAACCAGGTCCGGCCGCCTGTGTGTCGAGACCCTTTGCGAGACTCGTTCAACTCGTCTCGAACGTAACCCTTCGACCGTTTCGCACACCCGCGAAACCTGCCGTGCGACGCCCTTACGCCCTTGACAGAGGGGTGTTCCGTTGCCGACACATCGGGCCGGGTCCGGCGGATTGTGTTGCTGCGGACCGGTGACACGCCATAGAGTCGCCAACCGTCGGCATGGTGCCACGCTGACCTATCTAGAAGTTTCCTGGTCACCAAGGAGGTAAGACGACTTGTGAATGAGTCGACATTTACTCCCGGGGGTGGTCAACCAGGAATGCCTGCGCAGGGCCCGAGGCCCACGGGGCTCGAGGCTGTCGGCTCCGTAGCTGTGCGCACCTTCGCAGCCCACCAGAGTCCACACCGGATTCAGACAGTCCACCAGAGCATGGATGGCCATCACGTGAACGCCATGGCCGGCAACGGAAGTGGCGAGAACCGCACCCACTTCGCCGACTACGACGACCTGCCCGAGGGGCACTTCTACGACCCCGACGCCGAGTACGAGCCCGATCCGGAGTACGCGGCCACGCTCGCGCCCGACGCGGCCCGCCAGCGCCGTGAGCGCATCGGCCCGACCGGGCGCCCGCTGCCGTACTTCCCGATCCCGGGCCCGCTGACCGATCACGGCCCCGCGAAGATCATCGCGATGTGCAACCAGAAGGGCGGCGTCGGCAAGACGACGTCGACCATCAACCTGGGTGCCGCGCTCGCGGAGTACGGACGGCGGGTCCTGCTGGTCGACTTCGACCCGCAGGGCGCGCTCTCGGTCGGCCTCGGTGTCAATCCGATGGAGCTCGATCTCACCGTCTACAACCTGCTCATGGAGCGGGGCATGGCGGCCGACGAGGTCCTCCTGAAGACCGCGGTCCCGAACATGGACCTGCTGCCCAGCAACATCGACCTGTCGGCCGCCGAGGTCCAGCTGGTGAGCGAGGTCGCGCGCGAGTCCACGCTGCAGCGCGCCCTGAAGCCGCTCATGGCCGACTACGACTACATCGTCATCGACTGCCAGCCCTCGCTCGGCCTGCTCACGGTGAACGCCCTGACGGCCGCCCACAAGGTGATCGTGCCGCTGGAGTGCGAGTTCTTCGCGTTGCGTGGTGTCGCGCTGCTCACCGAGACCATCGAGAAGGTCCAGGAGCGGCTCAACCCCGAGCTGGAGCTCGACGGGATCCTCGCCACGATGTACGACTCGCGCACGGTGCACAGCCGCGAGGTGCTCGCGCGTGTCGTCGAAGCCTTCGACGATCACGTCTACCACACGGTCATCGGGCGCACGGTCCGCTTCCCGGAGACCACGGTCGCCGGTGAACCGATCACCACGTACGCCTCCAACTCCGTCGGTGCCGCCGCCTATCGTCAGCTCGCCAGGGAGGTGCTCGCCCGGTGTCACGCCGAGTGAGTCTGCCGGGGGCCGACGAACTGTTCCGTACGACGGGGGGAATGGCGCTCCAGTCGTCCAGCCCCAGGCGCCAGGCCAACGGCCAGTCCAACGGTGAGGCTCGGGTGCCGGCTCCTGCGGGCGAGGGCGATACGGCTGCCTCCGGCTCGGGATCCGGGTCCGGGGAGGATGCGCCGCAGGCTGTGCCCGCACAGGGCGGGGACGGTGACGGGGCCGAGCATGTGGCCGCGGACTCCGAGTCCGCCGATGCCGGGGAGTCCCGCACCCGTGCCGCCGGCGCCGAGCGCTCCGGGCGACGGCAGGGGGCGCAGGAAGGTTCTGCCGCCGCCGCTCAGCCGCGCAAGCGGGGGCGGGCTTCCGCGCGGCGGCCCAGCGGGCGGGAGCGGCACGACGAGAAGATCACCGTGTACGTGTCCGCCGAGGAGCTCATGGATCTTGAGCATGCTCGGCTGGTGTTGCGCGGAGAGCACGGGCTCGCGGTGGATCGCGGGCGGATCGTGCGTGAGGCTGTCGCCGTTGTGCTCGCGGACCTTGAGTCGCGGGGGGACGCCAGCATTCTTGTCCGTCGGCTCCGTGGGCGGTAAGCGGTAGCCTGCGACGGCTATGACCTCGTACGACGGCTCCGTCCCCGCATCCGGCTCCACCGGTCGTCGGCGTGCGCTGGGGCGGGGGCCGCTGCCTCCGGCTGAGGTTGAGGTGTCTGCGCCTCCGGAGGCGGATGAGTCGCCCGCGCCTCCGGCGTCCGTCGAGTCGCTTGCGGCGGAGGCCGTTCCGCCTGTGGCTCAGCCCGATCCGCCTGCGGCGGAGAGCGAGTCTCTGGTTGAGGACGGCTCGTCGGCTGCGGACCGTGGGGCGTTGTGCCCACCCTCCCCCACTCTCGACGTCGCTCGAGCGGGGGGACCCCCATCGCCCAGCGGAACGCCTGCCCACAACGCGGACGAGCCGGAAGCTGATCCCGAACCCGATGACGGCACCTTCAAAGTTCGGCTGGCGAACTTTGAAGGGCCCTTTGATCTGCTGCTTCAGTTGATTTCCAAGCACAAGCTGGATGTGACCGAGGTCGCGCTCTCCAAGGTCACCGATGAGTTCATGGCGCATATCCGGGCGATGGGGCCGGACTGGGATCTTGATGAGACGACCGAGTTTCTCGTCGTCGCAGCCACCCTGCTTGATCTCAAGGCCGCTCGGCTGCTGCCGTCCGCCGAGGTGGAGGACGAGGCGGATCTGGCGCTGCTGGAGGCGCGGGATCTGCTGTTCGCGCGGCTCTTGCAGTACCGCGCGTACAAACAGATCGCCGAGATCTTCAGCCGGCGACTCGAGGAGGAGGCCCGGCGGTATCCCCGCACCGTCGGACTGGAGCCGCATCACGCCGAGTTGCTGCCCGAGGTCGTCATCAGCATCGGTGCAGATGGGTTCGCGAAGCTCGCCGTGAAGGCGATGCAGCCCAAGCCCAAGCCGCAGGTGTACGTCGACCACATCCACGCCCCGCTGGTGAGTGTGCAGGAGCAGGCCGGGATTGTTGTGGCGCGGCTGAGAGAGCTCGGGGAGGCCACCTTCCGGGCGCTCGTCGAGGACACGGACGACACGCTGACCGTCGTGGCCCGGTTCCTCGCCCTGCTGGAGCTCTACCGGGAGAAGGCCGTCGCGCTCGACCAGGAGGAGGCGCTGGGGGAGTTGCTGGTGCGCTGGACCGGCGGGGACAGCGAGGAGGAGCCGAGGGTGACGGACGAGTTCGACAGGCCCCCGGAGCCGACCCAGGACGAAGCCAAGGAGGAGAAGGCGTGACCGAGAACACCACCGAGGCCCCGGCAGGGCTGCGTACCGTCGCGGATCTCGACCTCAGGCCCGCCCTGGAGGCCGTACTCATGGTCGTGGACGAACCCGCGACCGTGGAGCACCTCGCGAAGATCCTGGAGCGGCCCCGGCGGCAGATCGCGGACGCGCTGCGCGCGCTGGCCGACGAGTACACCGTGCAGGGCCGTGGCTTCGAGCTGCGGCTTGTCGCGGGCGGCTGGCGGTTCTACAGCCGGCCCGAGTACGCGGCGGCCGTCGAACGGTTCGTACTGGACGGGCAGCAGGCCCGGCTCACGCAGGCCGCCCTGGAGACGCTCGCGGTCGTGGCGTACCGGCAGCCGGTCAGCCGTTCCCGCGTCTCGGCCGTACGAGGAGTGAACTGCGACGGCGTGATGCGCACCCTCCTGCAGCGCGGTCTGGTCGAGGAGGCGGGCGCGGAACCCGAAACAGGTGCGATCCTGTACAGGACGACGAACTACTTCCTGGAGCGGATGGGCCTGCGCGGCCTGGACGAGCTTCCGGAGCTCGCGCCCTTCCTCCCCGAGGCGGAGGCGATCGAGGCCGAGACGCAGGAAGGCGTACCGTCGTTCGATCCGGATGCACCGGACCCCGATGACGACACGACGACGGAACTTTGATGCGAAGCAGCGGCAGCGGCAAGAGCGGCGGGCGCGGTAACTACCGCGGCGCCGGCAACAGCAGGGACCAGAAGCAGGGGCAGGAGCAGGGCCGCCCTCGCAAGCCCCGCCCCGAGGAGCGCCGCTACGACGTGGGCCCTGACGCCACCAAGGACGGCCCCAAGTCCGGGCGTGGCAGCTCCGCGCGCGGCGGGGCCAAGGGCGGCCCGAAGAAGAGTCAGCAGGGCGGGCGCGGTCGTACGGCTCCCGCGCGCTCCCGCGAGTTCGAGACGCGGGTCGAGGAGCGCAACCGCGACCGGTACGCCGGCAAGAAGGACGTCAAGCCGCCTAAGACCTTCCCGGGCGCCGAGCAGGAGGGCGAACGGCTCCAGAAGGTGCTCGCGCGCGCGGGATACGGTTCGCGGCGCGCCTGCGAGGAGCTGATCGAGCAGGCCCGTGTCGAGGTCAACGGCGAGATCGTGCTCGAGCAGGGACTGCGTGTCGACCCGGAGAAGGACGAGATCAAGGTCGACGGGCTGACGGTCGCCACACAGGCGTACCAGTTCTTCGCGCTGAACAAGCCCGCCGGTGTCGTCTCGACGATGGAGGACCCGGAGGGGCGCCAGTGCCTCGGGGACTATGTCACCAACCGTGAGACGCGGCTCTTCCACGTGGGACGGCTCGACACCGAGACCGAGGGCGTCATCCTGCTCACCAACCACGGCGAGCTGGCCAACCGGCTGACCCACCCCAAGTACGGCGTCAAGAAGACCTACCTCGCACACATCGTGGGCCCGATCCCGCGTGACCTGGGCAAGCAGCTCAAGGACGGCATCCAGCTGGAGGACGGGTACGCGCGCGCGGACCACTTCCGCGTCGTTCAGCAGACCGGCAAGAACTACCTCGTAGAGGTCACTCTTCACGAGGGCCGCAAGCACATCGTGCGGCGCATGCTCGCCGAGGCGGGCTTCCCGGTCGACAAGCTCGTGCGCGTCGCCTTCGGCCCGATCACGCTCGGCGACCAGAAGTCGGGCTGGCTGCGACGGCTGTCCAACACGGAGGTCGGGATGCTGATGCAGGAGGTCGACCTCTAGGTCCTCGTCCTTGCCCGTACTCGCTACTCGTAGCGGCCGGTTCCGGAATTCGTCCGGGACCGGCCGATGCGTTTTCGCCGCTCCTCCGGTCTGTACCCGTGAACGAAGGGAGCGGGCATGGCTGTGACGACGGATCGCGACGAGTTCGTACGGCTGACGGGGATGTACCGGCGCGAGCTGCTGGCGCACTGCTACCGGATGCTCGGGTCGGTCGACGACGCCGAGGACCTGGTGCAGGAGACGTATCTGCGGGCCTGGCGGTCGTACGACGGATACGAGGGCCGTGCGTCCTTGCGGACCTGGCTCTACCGGATCGCCACCAATACGTGTCTGACGGCGCTGGAGGGACGTGAACGGCGTCCGCTGCCCTCCGGGCTCGGTGGGCCGTCAGACGCCCCCGAGGAGCCGCTGAGGACCCCTCCGACGGATATCCCGTGGCTCCAGCCGGTGCCCGACACGCTCGTGGACCCGGCGACCGTCGTCGCGGCGCGCGGCAGTCTGCGGCTCGCGCTCGTCGCGGCGCTGCAGAATCTGCCCGCGCGGCAGCGGACCGTACTCATCCTCAGGGACGTACTGGCCTGGCGGGCGCAGGAGGTGGCCGCCCTTCTCGGGACCACCACGGCGGCGGTGAAAAGCAGCCTCCAACGCGCGCGTGCCCGACTCGACGAGGTGGCGCCCGACGAGGATCTGCTGGCGGAGCCGGACAGCACGGGCGACCGCGAGCTGCTCGACCGGTATGTGGCCGCCTTCGAGGACGCCGACATGGACGCGCTC
This sequence comes from Streptomyces pseudoechinosporeus, assembly GCF_054783935.1. Lineage (NCBI taxonomy): Bacteria > Bacillati > Actinomycetota > Actinomycetes > Kitasatosporales > Streptomycetaceae > Streptomyces > Streptomyces pseudoechinosporeus. The sequence goes on along the minus strand of NZ_BAAGPS010000001.1, from coordinate 518,874 downwards.
CTCGGGCTGCTCCAGGAAGGCGTTGAGCTGGAGATGCCGCCGTACCTGGAGTGGTTCAGCGGGAAGAAGGACGTCATGCGGTTCCTGGAGGCGCTCGAGCACGAGAAGGGGCATCTGCGGATGATCCCCACGCGGGCGAACGGGCAGCCGGCCGTGGTGGCGTACACACGCGGTGCGGACGGCGTGCACCGGGCGCACTCGGTGCAGGTGCTCACCATCGAGGGATCAGCCGAGGACCGGGAGATCGCGCGGATCACCGTCTTCCTGGAACCGGGGCTGGCCTGGCGCTTCGGGATGCCGGAGGTGTTGTCATGAACTCCGGGGAGCTGCTCGAGCGTTCGCTCGCGTACACCCTGGGAAGCGTCGCCGCCGTGGCACCTGGAAGTCTGCGGCGGTCCACGCCGTGCGCGCGGTGGGACCTGGGGGAGTTGCTCGGCCATCTCGACGACGGGCTCGACGCTCTGCACGAGGGGCTTACGGGCGGGCGGATCGGTCTCTTCCCGGCGGCGAGGGGCAGCGCGGATCCCGCGTGCGACTTCCGGCGGCGTGCCTGCGCGCTGCTCGGCGCCTGGATGGCCCTGCCCGGGGAGGGACGCTCCGTGACCGTGGGGGACCGGCCGCTGGACGTCCGTGTGATGGCCGCCACCGGCGCCGTCGAGATCGCCGTGCACGGCTGGGACGTGGCGCAGGCCTGCGGGCGGCCGCGGCCGATTCCGTCCGCGCTCGCGGCCGAGCTGCTGTCCGTCGCGCGATGCGTGGTCGGGGACGAGGACCGGGGAGTGCGCTTCGCCGAGCCGGTCGGCGTGCTGCCCCGGGCCGCTGCCTCCGACCGGCTCCTCGCGTTCCTCGGGCGCGATTCCTTTTAGGGGCGGGGCTGGTCTGCCTTCCGTGAGTGACTCTCACGGAAGGGCTTATCCCTCATGGCTGACATCGACATCGCAGAAACCCTGCTCGCCCCCACCCGCAAGCCACCGACCACTGCGCCCCCACGGCGCGCCTGGACGGTGGTTCTTGCCGGGCTGGGGGCGCTCCTGTGCGCGCTGGACGTGGTGGTCGTCGCCACCGCGCTGCCCGCGCTGCAGGCCGACTTCGGCGCGAGCCTGTCCCAGCTGGAGTGGACGATCAACGCGTACAACCTCGTCTTCGCCTGTCTGACCCTGACGGGCGCCGCGCTCGGCGACCGGTTCGGGCGGCGGCGGATGTACGTAGTCGGTCTCGCAGTCTTCACGCTGGCCTCCGCGTGGGCCGCGCTCGCCGGCGGCGCCGGTGAACTCATCGCCGCACGAGCGGTTCAGGGCGCCGGAGCGGCCGTACTGCTGCCCCTCACGCTGACCCTGATCAGCGAGGCGTTCCCGGCCGAGAAGCGGGGCGTGGCGATCGGCCTGTGGGGTGGGGTGAGCGGACTCGGGGTGGCCGCCGGGCCAGTACTCGGCGGGGCCGTCACGGATGGTCTGTCCTGGCAGTGGATCTTCTGGCTGAACGTGCCTCTGGGGCTCGTGATGCTTCCGCTCGCCGCGATGAAGCTGCGCGAGAGCTACGGTCCGCGGCCCCAACTGGACATCGTGGGGCTGGCGTTGGCGGCCGTGGGCCTGACCGGGCTCGCCTGGGCGCCGGTGCGGGCGCCGGAGGCCGGCTGGGGGAGTGCCGAGGTGCTGGGCGCCCTGGCCGTCGGGGTCGTGTTCGTGGCGGCCTTCCTCGGCTGGGAGCGGTCGGGGGCGAAGTACCCGATGCTGCCGCTCGCGCACTTCCGGCTGCGCGGCTTCTCCACCGCCAACGGTGCGGTCTTCCTGATGTTCATGTCGCTGCTCGGCGCGCTGTTCATGATCTCGCAGCTCTTCCAGGTCGGCCTGGGCAACTCCCCGTTGGAGGCGGGCCTGCGGATTCTGGTGTGGACCGGTACGCCGCTGCTCGTCGCGCCGGTCGCGGGCGCGCTCGCGGACCGGTTCGGGAACCGGCCCTTCATGCTGACGGGCCTCGTTCTCCAGGCGGTGGGGCTCGGGCTGATGGCCTGGCAGGTGGAACCCGGGGTCGGCTACGACCGCCTGGTCGTGCCGCTGATCGTCGCCGGAGTCGGCATCTCCATGGTCTTCCCCACCGTCGCGAACGCCGTGAGCTCGTCGGTGCCGCCCGCTGAGGTGGGCGTCGCGTCGGGCGTCAACAACGCGCTGCGTGAGCTGGGCGGGGTCTTCGGAGTCGCCGTCGCCGCGGCCGTGTTCGTCCAGTACGGGGGCTACGACTCGGCGGAGAGCTTCATCGACGGATGCGCGCCCGCGCTGTGGGTCTCGGCGGCGGTCTCGGCCGCCGGGGCGGTGGTGGCGTCGTTCGCGCCGTCCAAGCACGGGAGTTGAGGTCCAGGGACGGGAGTTGAGGGGTTGCCACAGCCCGCTCGCCTCTTTATAGTCTTAGTGACTATTAAGGAGGTGGGCGGGCGTGACCGCAGCAGAGGGCACTGCACCCGAGGCTCCCGACGGCTACGACAAGCACGCCTTCGAGCCCTTCGCCGTCACCGTCGATCTCGCGGTGTTCACGATTCGGACGGCCGTACTCCAGGTGCTGCTGATCGAGCGCGGGCAGGAGCCGTACGCGGGCCGCTGGGCACTGCCCGGTGGCTTCGTCCTGCCCGACGAGTCAGCGGAGACGGCCGCCCGGCGCGAACTCGCAGAGGAAACCGGTCTGTCGGACATCTCCGGGCTGCATCTGGAGCAGCTGCGGACGTACAGCGAACCGGACCGCGATCCCCGGATGCGGGTCGTCTCCGTCGCGTACACCGCGCTGCTGCCCGACGCTCCGGAGCCGCACGGCGGCGGAGACGCGGCACGCGCCCAGTGGCTCCCGTACGACGGGCTCGGGCCGCTCGCCTTCGACCACGACCGGATCCTCGCCGACGCCCACGAACGGGTCGGCGCCAAGCTCGAGTACACCTGTCTCGCCACGGCCTTCTGCCCGCCCGAGTTCACGCTCGGGGAGCTCCAGCAGGTTTACGAGACGGTGTGGGGGACGGTCCTGGACCGGCCCAACTTCCGGCGCAAGGTCCTCGCCACGCCCGGCTTCGTCGAACCGATCCCCGGCGCCGCGCGCCTGACCGGCGGGCGGGGCAAGCCCGCGGCGCTGTATCGCGCGGGCAGCGCCACCACCCTCCACCCGCCCCTGCTCCGCCCGACCCGGGAAGGACACCCCGCATGACCACCACCGTGAGGAAGCAAGCCGCCACCGGAGCGCTCAACGGTCTCGCGCTCGGGGACGCGCTCGGCTACCCGACCGAGTTCCGCGACGTGCCGTCGATCCTCGCCAAGTATGGGCCTTGGCGGGAGATGGAGCTGCCGACGCCGGCGCTCGTCACCGACGACACGCAGATGACGCTGGCGTTGGGGCGGGGGCTCAGGACGGCGACGGACCGCGGGGTGCTCGAACCCGAGGGGATGGCCGAGGCCGTACGGCATGAGTTCATCGCCTGGAACCGCTCCCCGGAGAACAACCGGGCCCCGGGCAACACCTGCCTCAGGGCGTGCGCCTTGCTGGAGCGGATGGACCGGCTCTGGCAGGACGCCAGCCAGATCGACTCCAAGGGCTGCGGCGCCAACATGCGCGTCGCGCCCATCGGCCTTGTCCCCGGTCTGAGCGACGAACAGCGCGCGGGCGCCGCCCAGTTGCAGGCCGCGCTCACGCACGGCCACCCCACGGCGCTGGCCGCGTCCGACCTCACCGCGCATGCGGTACGGCTGCTGGCGCAGGGCACCGAGCCGACGGGGCTCGTCGGTCTGCTGCGCTCGTACGCGTACGAGAACCGGGACCGGTACCACGAGCGGTGGCTCGGCGACCTGTGGACCCGAAGCCAGGATCCGACACCCGGGAATTTCATCGCGCGGGGCTGGGACGAGTGCCTGGCGATCCTGGACCGGCTTCAGGAGGCCGTACGGTCTCCGTCGCCCGAGACGGACCCATGCCTGGCCACCGGCGAGGGCTGGATCGCCGAAGAGGCCCTCGCCACCGGCCTGCTCTGCTTCCTGCTCTTCCTCGACGAGCCGCTCACAGCGCTGCGCCGAGCGGCCTGCACCTCGGGCGACTCCGACTCGATCGCCTGCCTGACGGGCGCGTTCGCCGGGGCATACATCGGGGCCGACGCATGGCCCTCGGAGTGGGCAGACAGGATCGAGTACCGGGGTGATCTCATGGCCCTGGGAGCACTCTGGGATTCCTGAGCCGCTTGCCTCCGGCGGTTGGGCAGGTTGCCTACGGGGGTGGTGGGTTCGTTTCGTTGGCGACTGCCGGTGCGTCGTGGCTGGTCGCGCAGTTCCCCGCCCCCCTAAAAAGCCTGCGGCTGCCCGCACCCCAGAAATCACAAGCCCGCGCTCGCCCAAACGCCCCGCCCAGGGAAAGCCCGCACCCCCAACTACCCGCTCCCTCCCCCCGGCGGGAGGGGCCGTGGGCCGGTGCGTCGTATGCCCGTCGCGTAGGTTCTGTCTCAGGCCACCCGCACCGTGTACCAGCAAAGGGCCGTACGCCCGGCCTGCGACGGGCTGACGCACCGGCCCACGGCCCCGACCCACCCACCGGACCCAAAGGGGCGCGGGGAACGGCGCGAGCAACCACCACGCACCCGCACCCGACAACGAACCCCACCGCTCAACCGCCGGAGGCAACGGCGCCGCCGCGTCGGACGCGGATCAAGAAGTCCTCGACCCGAGCCCGGTCCGGCTCGGGCGGGAGCGGGGTGCGGGCAACTGCCTCGTCCGCTTCCGTGGCGAGGCGGGCCATGCGGGACTCGATGGCCGGCCAGGAGACCTCGCCGCGTTTCACCGCGAGCAGGGGCTCTCGCTGGTCGCCGACGTCGAGGGTCAGGGTGCCCGTGCGGAGCAGGTCGCGGCAGCTCGTCAGGAGGCGCAGCAGGTGCATGGCGTGCTTCCAGCGGGGCGCGCCGTGGGTGCGGACGTCCGCTTCCAGCTTCTTGCGCTGGCCCAGTGCGTAGCGCGCGAAGGTGTCGTGCGCCTGGCGGGAGAGGAACGCCTCACGCAGGGCGAGGAGTTCGCGGCCCGTGTCGTCCGCGTGCGTGACGAGCGGGGAGTGCAGGCACTCCAGGATGTTCGGGTTGGCGCGCAGGGCGAGTGCGCAGAAGCGCTCCAGTTCCCAGCTGAACTGTTCGTCCGCGGGGCCGTCGACGTGCGTCGGCGGTTTCTCGAAGCGCCAGAAGAGCGGGGTGGGGGCCAGGAACACGCCCCGGACGTCTGTGTCACTGGTGTCCGTGGCCAGACCGAAGGCACGGGAGCCCATGACGCAGGAGTAGATCGTGTGATCGTTTACCAGGTCCTCGGGGCTCATGCGGACGAGCGTAAGGGCCGGTTCACGCCAGGCGAATCGAATTTCCCGTGACCGTGATCTTCTCCTCGGGGAGGGGTCTTGTCGCCGGGCCGTCGGCCACCGAGGCGTCGGCGACACGGAACTTGCTGCCGTGGCAGGTGCAGTTGATGGTGCCGTCCGAGACGTTGGCGACCGTGCAGCGCTGGTGTGTGCAGATGGCCGAGAAGGCCTTGAACTCGCCCTGTTCGGGCTGGGTGACGACGACCTGCTCGTCTTTGAAGATCTTGCCGCCGCCGACCGGGATGTCGGCAGTCTTGGCCAGTTCCTCACCGGCCGGGGCCTCGCCGGGGGACTCGCCGGACGTCGGCTCCTCCGGAGCCGGCGACTCCGCCTCGCCCCCGCCGTTCTCGTTCCCGTACTCGCTGCACCCCGCGAGCAGCGCAGCCGCGCCGGCCGCCCCCGCCGCGAGAACCGTGCGACGCGTCGAGCGGATCGTCATGTCGTCACTCCGAATGTGCGGAAGAACCAGAGGGCGGACGTCAGCCAGACCACCGTGAGCGCGGCGAAGACGAGCCCGCCGACGATGGGCAGCAGCCACCCGGGCAGTCGCTCCGAGCGAAGAAGCAGCATCTTGGCGCTGAAGGCACCGAAGAAGAAGCAACCCAGGAGCGAATGCCACAATACGCGCGGTTCGTATGTCTGGTAGCCCAATGCGTACAAACAGTGCACGGCGACCGGTACCGCGGCCAGGAACGCGACCCGCCCCGACCAGCGATGCAGCACCCCTGCCCAGCTGGGGCCCGGCAGCTTCCCGTACACCATGAGCGCCGAGACGAACTGCACCACCGCGAAGCCCATCGCCCCCGTGGCCAGCCAGGACTTGACGGCGCCCGTGCTGCTGAACCCGGCCAGGTTGAAGGCCGTGCCCGCCGGTTCGTGCACCTTGCCGTACGCGCCGAGGGCGAGGGCGACCGCCCCGGCGACCAGGGCCGGGACGAGGTAACGGGAGGCCTGTGGACGGCGGGCCGGTTCGGGCGAGGGGAAGTCCTGGGTGGCGGCGTTCGGGTCGACGGTCATGGTCGGCTGCTCCCTGCGGTCAGGGCTGAACGGAGGACTACGGCTGCACGGGCCGGGCGGTGAGCTGCTGTCCGTCGACCGTCACGGCGCCGGTCTCGGGGTCGATACGGGGCGCGGCCGAGGGTGTGCCGCCACGCTTGAGGATGCCGACCTGCTGACCGTCCGGCAGCACGATCCAGCCGCCGTCGATCTCGGCGCCGCGTACGGACTCGGTGGCCCGGTACAGCCCCGAGGGCTTGAGCGCCTTGTCGGCGGTGAACCCGTACTCCTGCTGACCCATGTCCACCGTGCCGCTGATCCGGCTGCCCTTCAGCTCGCCGTTCAGCACGCCGCCCTGCTGGCTGGTCAGGCGCATACTGCCGTCGGCCTTGACGTCGCCCTTCAGCCAGGACTCCTGGTCCCGGCCGTCGCAGAAGTACGCGATCGCCCTGCCGTCGCGCAGTGAGACCGCGACCGCGGAGGAATCGTCGTCCGTACGGCCCGCGTAGTCGGCGTTGCCCGGTGCGCTCGGCGACGGTGTGTTCTTCGACGGGCTCGGTGACGCGGTCGTCTTCGTCGGCTCGGGCGTCGGGCTGGGCGACACCTTCGTGGCGGGCGTCTCGCCCTCGCCCGACGAGGTGGTGCTCGTCCCTGTCGTCGCGTTGAGCGACAGCATCAACAGGGCCAGCAGGAGTCCCCCGAGAAGCGTGAAAAGTGGTCCGGAGCGCTTCATTTGTGCCTCCCCCGAGGCGTCGCGGACAGCATCCCCATGCAAGCGGACGCGCGGGGCAGCGTCCAGAGGCGGACCCGGACCGTTTCGCCCCAATTGGCGGGACCGTACGGTTCCGTGACATTGGCAGGGGCTGCGGCCGGGCCGTGACAGGGCGCTCATCGCTCGTCTCGGCAGGCGGGCGCCGCGTACCCGCGTACCGCGGGCTGACTACGCTGGATGTGCACAGAGCCGATACGTACATCAGCGAGGAGCGACACCGTGGCGGTACGAGCGGTCCGCGGCGCCGTCCAACTGGAGCGGGACGAAGCCGGGCACATGGACGAGCAGGTCAGCGAGCTGCTCACCGCCATCCTGGAGCGGAACGGCCTGACCACCGAGGACCTCATCAGCATCTGGTTCACGGCGACGCCCGACCTGCACAGCGACTTTCCGGCAGCCGCCGCGCGCAAGCTCGGCATCGCCGACGTACCGCTGATCTGCGCTCAGGAGCTGGACATCGAGGGCGCGATGCCCCGGGTCGTACGCGTCCTCGCGCACATCGAGTCCGATCTGCCGCGCTCCGACATCGCGCACGTCTACCTCGGCGCCGCGGCCGCGCTCCGCAAGGACATCGCCCAGTGAGGACCGCACTCGTCATCGGTACGGGGCTCATCGGCACATCGGCGGCGCTGGCCCTGGTGGGGCGTGGCGTCGTCGTGCACCTCGCCGACCACGACCCGGAGCAGGCCCGTACCGCCGCCGCGCTCGGCGCCGGCACGGACGAGGAGCCCGCGGGTCCCGTCGACCTCGCGATCGTGGCGGCGCCGCCCGCGCACGTGGCCGCGACGCTCGCCGACGCGATGCGGCGCAAGGTCGCGCGCGGCTACCTGGACGTGGCCAGCGTCAAGGGCGGGCCGCGTCGTGAGCTGGAGGCGCTGGGGCTCGACCTCTCCGCGTACATCGGTTCGCATCCCATGTCGGGCCGTGAGAAGTCGGGTCCCCTGGCCGCGACCGGGGACCTCTTCGAGGGGCGGCCCTGGGTGCTGACGCCGACCCGGGACACCGACACCGAAGTGCTCAACCTCGCCCTGGAGTTGGTGTCGCACTGCCGTGCCGTACCGGTCGTGATGGACGCCGACGCCCACGACCGCGCGGTGGCGCTGGTCTCCCACATGCCCCACCTGGTGTCCAGCATGGTCGCCGCGCGTCTGGAGCATGCCGAGGAGGCCGCCGTACGTCTCTGTGGCCAGGGCATCCGTGACGTGACCCGGATCGCGGCCTCCGAGCCCCGGATGTGGATCGACATCCTGTCCGCGAACCCGGGCCCGGTCGCCGACCTCCTCGCGGACGTCTCCGCCGACCTGGACGAAACGGTGCAGGCCCTGCGCGCCCTCCAGTCCTCCGACGAGGCCAAGCGCCGCGAGGGCGCCTCCGGCATCGAGGACGTCCTGCGCCGCGGCAACGCCGGCCAGGTCCGCGTCCCCGGCAAACACGGCGCCGCCCCCACGGTGTACGAGAGCGTCGTCGTCCTCATCAACGACCAGCCGGGCCAACTGGCCCGCATCTTCGCGGACGCGGGCCAGGCGGGCGTCAACATCGAGGACGTACGCATCGAGCACGCGACCGGGCAGCAGGCGGGCCTGGTGGAGCTGATGGTGAAGCCGACGGTGGCGCCTGTGCTCACGGCTGCGCTGCGGGAGCGGGGCTGGGCGATCCGGCAATAGGCGCGGGTCGGCCGGAGGCCAGTAATACCGGGCTCGGGGAGACAGTAACCTTGTGCGGGGCGCGATCGTGCCCGTCCCAGCCCACCACCCCGTACCAGGAAGGTGCCCGCACCCGTGGAAACCAGCGCCGCCCGGACCGCACCGGCAGTGATCGTCGCCATTGACGGCCCCTCCGGCACGGGCAAGTCGAGCACCTCGAAGGCCGTCGCGGCCCAGCTCGGTCTGAGCTACCTCGACACCGGCGCTCAGTACCGGGCGATCACGTGGTGGATGGTGAACAACGGCATAGACATCAGCGACCCCTCCGCGATCGCCGCCGTGGCCGCGAAGCCCGAGATCGTGTCCGGTACGGACCCCTCGGCGCCGACCATCACGGTGGACGGCACGGACGTCTCGGGCCCGATCCGCACCCAGGAGGTCACCTCCAAGGTGAGCGCGGTCAGTGCCGTGCCCGAGGTGCGCGCCCGGATCACCGAGCTGCAGCGTTCGGTCGCCGCGGCGGCCGAGCAGGGCATCGTCGTCGAGGGCCGGGACATCGGGACGACCGTGCTGCCCGATGCCGACCTGAAGATCTTCCTCACCGCGTCCCCGGAGGCCCGCGCCGCCCGCCGCAGCGGTGAGCTGAAGGGCGCCGACCTCCACACGACCCGCGAGGCCCTGCTGAAGCGGGACGCGGCCGACTCCACCCGTAAGACCTCGCCGCTCGCCAAGGCGGACGACGCGGTCGAGGTGGACACCTCCGACCTCACGCTCCAGCAGGTCATAGAGTGCGTCGTCACCCTTGTCGAGGAGAAGCGGGCAGCGAAGTGACGGCACCGTCGGAGCGGGGCGCGGAGGTCGGGCGGCGCATCGGCGTCGGCTTGATGTACGGGCTGTGGAAGCCGCGCGTGCTGGGCGCCTGGAAGGTCCCCACGACGGGCCCGGTGATCCTCGCTGTCAACCACTCCCACAACATCGACGGTCCGATGGTCATCGGCGTGGCGCCCCGACCGTCGCACTTCCTGGTCAAGAAGGAGGCGTTCGTCGGCCCGCTCGGCCCCTTCATGCGCGCCGTCGGCCAGCTGAAGGTGGACCGCTCGACCGCCGACCGGGCGGCGATCACCCAGGCGCTGGGCGTCCTGGCGGCCGGCGGTGTGCTCGGCATCTTCCCGGAGGGCAGCCGCGGCGAGGGCGACTTCGCCTCCCTGCGCGCCGGGCTCGCCTACTTCGCCGTACGCAGCGGAGCGCCGGTCGTTCCGGTCGCCGTGCTGGGAAGTACGGAGCGGCGCGGACGGTTGATAAAGGGGCTGCCTCCGCTGCGCAGCCGCGTCGACGTCGTCTTCGGCGACCCCTTCGAGGCGGGCGACGGCAGCGGGCGGCGTACGCGCAAGGCGCTCGACGAGGCGACCGGGCGCATCCAGAAGCAGCTCAGCGCGCACCTGGAAGATGCCAGGCGTCTCACGGGGCGCCTGGAAAACGCCGGGCGCCCCACCGGGCGCTAGGCGACACTTGAGTAGTGGATCACCCGATATCGGGGCGTTCCACCGATCACCACGATGAACGACGAGGTACGGACTTCATGAACGACCACATCCAGCCCGACGGCTCGGAGCACGAGCACGGGGCGCTTGGCGATGCCGAGTACGCGGAGTTCATGGAGCTCGCCGCGGAAGAGGGCTTCGACGTCGAGGACGTCGAAGGCGCGATCGAGGCGGCCGGACACGGCCCGCTCCCGGTCCTCGCCATCATCGGCCGCCCGAATGTCGGCAAGTCGACCCTGGTGAACCGCATCATCGGCCGCCGCGAGGCGGTCGTCGAGGACAAGCCCGGTGTCACCCGTGACCGCGTCACCTACGAGGCCGAGTGGGCGGGCCGCCGCTTCAAGGTCGTCGACACCGGCGGCTGGGAGCAGGACGTCCTCGGCATCGACGCGTCCGTGGCCGCGCAGGCCGAGTACGCGATCGACGCGGCCGACGCGGTCGTCTTCGTCGTGGACGCCAAGGTCGGCGCGACCGACACCGACGAGGCGGTCGTACGGCTGCTGCGCAAGGCGGGCAAGCCCGTCGTGCTGTGCGCCAACAAGGTCGACGGCCCGAGCGGCGAGGCCGACGCGGCGTACCTCTGGTCCCTCGGCCTCGGCGAGCCGCACCCCGTCTCCGCGCTGCACGGTCGCGGCACCGGCGACATGCTGGACGCCGTACTGGAGGCGCTGCCGGACGCCCCGGCGCAGACCTTCGGCGTCGGCGTCGGCGGACCGCGCCGTATCGCCCTGATCGGCCGCCCGAATGTCGGCAAGTCGTCTCTGCTCAACAAGGTGGCGGGCGAGGAGCGCGTGGTCGTCAACGAGGTCGCGGGCACCACCCGTGACCCGGTCGACGAACTCATCGAACTCGGCGGCATCACCTGGAAGTTCGTGGACACGGCGGGTATCCGCAAGCGTGTCCACCTCCAGCAGGGCGCCGACTACTACGCCTCGCTGCGCACGGCCGCCGCCGTCGAGAAGGCGGAGCTCGCGGTGATCCTCATCGACGCCTCCGAGTCCATCTCCGTCCAGGACCAGCGCATCGTGACGATGGCCGTGGAGGCCGGCCGTGCGATCGTCCTCGCCTTCAACAAGTGGGACACCCTCGACGAGGAGCGCCGCTACTACCTGGAGCGGGAGATCGAGACCGAGCTCGCCCAGGTGGCGTGGGCGCCGCGCGTGAACGTCTCGGCGCTCACGGGCCGCCACATGGAGAAGCTGGTCCCGGCCATCGAGACCGCACTGGCGAGCTGGGAGACCCGGGTCCCGACGGGCCGGCTGAACGCCTTCCTCGGTGAACTGGTCGCCTCGCATCCGCACCCGATCCGGGGCGGCAAGCAGCCGCGGATCCTGTTCGGTACGCAGGCGGGCACGAAGCCGCCGCGGTTCGTGCTCTTCGCGTCCGGCTTCATCGAGCACGGCTACCGGCGCTTCGTGGAGCGGCGCCTGCGCGAGCAGTTCGGCTTCGAGGGGACGCCGATCCATATCTCCGTACGCGTGCGCGAGAAGCGCGGCAAGAAGAAGTAACGGGCGCCGTCCGGGCGTTGGAGAGGGCCCCCTGCTGGTGCTGGGGGCCCTCTCCGTACGTACGAGCTGCCGCGTCAGCGTTCCTTGCGCGGCCGGGGCGGCTGCGCCGGGATCAGCCCCGAGGCGTGCTGCCGCGCGACCGGCTGCCAGGTGCCGGTGGTGGTGCGGCCGCGCGAGGCCGGGCGTCCGCTCGCGTGCTGCACGGTGCCGAAGGCGGTGAAGCCCAGCTCCTCCTCGCCGCTGCGATCGCCCGGCAGGGTCCGGAACGACCGGCGGAACTCCGCGTAGAGCGCGTCGTAGATCGGCGTGGCCGAATGACCGGAGGAGTCCTGCGCCGACCGCATGGCCGGGATCGGTGACGTGTACGGCAGGCGGCGAGGGGCGTCGTAGGTGTGCACGTACGTGCCAACGACCCCGGGCCTCAACGGATGCGCCCGACCTGGGCTGATGCCTGGGCCGGGCGCATTCGGGAACCGGTGCTCACCCTCAGGTTCCGGCCAGCGGCATCGCGCACGCCACCAGCTTGCCGTCGGCCGCCGCCTTGTCGAGGGCCTCGCGGAGCAGGTCCTCGCGGGGCTGGCGGCCGATCGAGCCGACAGGGGCCGCGAACAGCAGCACCTGCTGGTGCTTGTTGGCGGCCTGCCGCCAGCTGTCGGTGACATGGAGCGGCTGGTGGGCCTGCCACCAGGCGACGGGCGAGCCGCCGCCGGTGCCGGGCTGCAGGACCGCGTGCAGCTGGCCCATGGCGAGCAGCACGGACCAGCCGTGCAGCACGGGCGGCACCTCGGTCAGCTGGGGCAGCGGCATGAAGCCCTGCTCGATGAGGAGCGGCAGGAAGTCGTCACCGCCGTCTCCCGTCGTGCCGGGGCGCGCGATGGGCCCGGTCGGCTCGACGACGAGGGCGGGGTGCAACTCGTCGCCGAGCAGGACGAGTCCGCTGGTGACACCGAGGACGGCCTGCTCGGGCATGGCCTCGGTGAGGGGCTCGTGCCCGGTGGCCGACTCCTGGCCGGTGATCGAGCGGACGGCCCCCTGCAGCTGCTCCTCGGTGACCTGGACGACCTGCGAGGGCAGGCAGGTGGCGTGGGCGAAGGCGAGGACGGCGGTCTCCTCGCCGATGAACAGGACGGTGCTGGTGCGCTCCTGTTCCGAGTCGCCCGGGGTGCGGCAGGACGTGCAGTCGTAACTGCCCGGGGCGTTCTCTCCGGCGAGCAGCCGGTCGGCTTCTTCGTCGCCGATCTCGGCGCGTACGTCGTCGCTGACGTCGAGCATGCGCGGCACGGGTGGCTCCTCGGGATGTGGTGCGTGGCGTCGCCGGGCGGCTCCCGGCTCATGAACCGGGTGGGTTCCCGGTTCATGAAGAAGACAACGGGCGATCTGTGGCCGGAGTCACGCCCGGGAGCAAACGGAATCGAACCATCCTGCGCGCACGGTGAAATCCGATGCGGAATCTGCTACTCCATGCCAGCTTCTCGGATGTCCAAGGAAGTTGATCCGGTGAGGTGAGTCACAGATCGTCAGTGCGTCAGGTCGACAAATCATAATATCGGCGAATGAAGTGGGTGGCCGGAATTCGCCGATACTGCTGGTAACGGCGAACTGGCCTGGAATGACAAGCATTTGGTTGATATCGGACCGCGTGACTCCCTAGATTCCTCGGCCGTGTGCAACGAGCACCGCTCGGGTACGTCCGCCGGCCGCACCACAGCCAGCTCGAAGCACCACCGTCGGCGGACGGGGCGGACCGGAACGACCGCGGCCAAAGGGCGGCGAGTTCCGTCCCGCCTTGGGGGACCCCGAGTCCTTCGAGAGGGAAATACATGTCCGATTGTGCCGACAACACTCGCAAGGTTCGTACCACCGCGGTCTTCGCCGGGGCGGCACTGCTCGCCCCGCTCGGGCTGCTCGCCGCGAACGGCAACGCCGCAGCGGCGGACAGCGGAGTGTGGGATCGCATCGCCCAGTGCGAGAGCGGCGGCAACTGGCACATCAGCACCGGTAACGGCTACTACGGAGGACTCCAGTTCTCCGCGGCCACCTGGCGGGCGTACGGCGGCACGGCCTACGCGTCGACCGCCGACAAGGCCTCCAAGGCGCAGCAGATCGCTGTGGCCACCAAGGTGCAGCGCGCGCAGGGCTGGGGCGCCTGGCCCACCTGCTCCTCGCGTGCCGGCGCGTCCGGCAGCGCGCCCGCGGCGTCCACGCCCAGCACCAAGGCCGCCCCGTCCAAGCCCGCGAAGCCGTCGAAGACGCCGGCCCGCTCGACGAGCCACACCGGCCGCGACACGTCCCGCGGCGACTACACCGTCCGCACCGGCGACACGCTGAGCGGCATCGCCGCGCGACACGGGACCACCTGGGAGCGGATCTACGCCGCCAACAAGGCCGCCATCGGCGCCGATCCCAACATGATCGTCCCCGGGCAGCGGCTCAACCTCTGAGCCCTTACTCCTGCCCTCGGGCCTCGGGCCCCGTCCGGTCCTCCGACCGGGTGGGGCCCCACCCGTCTCAGGCGCGGCTCAACGGACCGCCGTGACGGCCTGCTTAGCGTGGCCCGATGCTGATCAAGCGCACGTGGTACGCGGCTGTCGTCGCCGTAGCCCTGACCCTGCTCGCCCCCGCCGAGGCTGCCCCGGCGCCACCGCCTCCGGCGCCCGGACCTCCCGGCGTGGCCCGGGCGGCGTACGACTGTGAGAAGGACCAGTGGCCCTGGGGCTGTCTCGCCCAGTGCGAGAGCAGTGGCCGCTGGGATGTGAACACCGGAAACGGTTACTACGGAGGGCTGCAGTTCCGGCAGTCCACCTGGGAGCTGTTCGGCGGGCTGAAGTACGCGCCGCGCGCGGATCTGGCCACCCGTCAGGAGCAGATCACCGTCGCCGAGGGGGTGCTGAGCGTCCAGGGATGGGAGGCGTGGCCCGTCTGCTCCAAGAGGTACGGGCTCAAGGGCCGGGCGCATGTGGTGAAGCCCGGCGAGACGCTCTCGTCGATCGCCCGCCGCTACAGGATCCAGGGCGGCTGGCAGGCGCTCTACCAGCTCAACAAGCAGATCGTCGGGAAGGATCCGAACCGGCTGACTACCGGCATGATGCTGAGCCTCCCCAGGGGAACCGCCTCCGGCCGGGCGATCACTCCCGCTCCGGTGCTGATGGGTCCGCCGCTGCCGGCTCCGCCGCCTCGCCGCTGAACACGACCTCGCCACGCCGGAGTTCGTACACGACTGCCGCCCTGCCGCCCAGGCCGGGCGGCAGTCGCTGTTCGGCCACGATCACACAGGCGTCGAGGCCGCCGAGCAGTTCGTACGTGCGGGCCGCGACCGGCGGTGACATGCCCTGCGCGGGTTCGTCGACGAGCACCACGCGCGCGCGTGCCAGGAGGGCGCGGGAGAGGGCGAGCATGCGTTGCTCGCCGCCGGAGAGGGTGCCGGCCTTTCTGGCGAGCAGGGGGCGCAGTGCGGGGTAGGCGTCGAGGGCGGGCTCGAAGTGGCCGCCGGTGGACGCGAGTTCCAGGTTCTCGCGGACGGTGAGCGAGCCGAAGACGGCCTGCCGCTCCGGCACCAGGCACAGTCCGCGGCGGGCCCGTTCATATGCGGGCATCCGCGTCACGTCGGTGCCGTCCCACACCACGGCGCCACGGGACAGGGGGACGGTTCCGGCGAGGGCGCGCAGTGCGGTCGTACGGCCCGAGCCGTTGCGGCCGAGCAGGACGGTGAGGCCGGGGGCGGGCGCGAGGAGGGTCACTCCGTGCAGGGCCTCCAGCGGGCCGTACCGCACGCGCGCGTGGCGCAGCGAAATGCCGGTGTTCATTGTTCGACCGCCGTGTCGAGTCCTTCGAGGTGGTCGAGTACGTGACCGGCGGGGCCGGAGGCCACGATGCGGCCCGCCGTCATGACGTGCACGGTGTGGGCCAGGTCGGCCACCAGGTCGAGGTCGTGCTCGACGACGAGCAGGGCCATGCCGTCGGCGGCGAGGGCCCGCAACACGCGGGTCAGCGCGGCCACTTCGCCCGTGTCGAGGCCCGCCGCGGGCTCGTCGAGGAGCAGGACACGCGGGCTGCCCGCCAGGGCCCGGGCGAGTTCGACACGCCGCAGGGTGCCAGTCGGCAGCCCCGCCGCGGGCAACGCCCGTACCGCCCCGTCGAGTCCGAGCAGCCGCGACACGCGCTCCACGGCGCCCGGATCCACGACGCGCCCCTGCTCGGCCCCGACCCGCACGTTCTCGGCCACCGTCAACGTCGGGAAGACGGCGAGCTGTTGAAACGTCCGCGCCACGCCGAGGCGCGTGTGGGCGTGCGCCGGAAACCGGGTGACATCCCACTCCCCGAACGTGACACGCCCCGCGTCCGGCCGCACGGTCCCGGCGAGACAGTGGAACAGGGTGCTCTTTCCGGCCCCGTTGGGGCCGACGACCGCGGTGACCGTGCCCGGGGGGAGATCGAGGTCGACACCGTCGAGGGCGGTGAAGCCGTCGTAGGTGACACGAAGTCCGCGGGCGCGGAGGAGACGCTCGGCCGGCGCACCCCGCGGTTTCGGGGGAGACGCAGGGCCGCGGCCGGTGGGGGTCCCGGCCGACTCGGACGCGGCGTTTCGGTCAGGTGCCGCGTGGTCGGGGCTGGGGGGCGTTGTGCCCGGGCGGGGCGTGCCTTCTGGGCCGCCTGCCCTGGCGGGGCCGGGTGTCCCTGCCGCCCCTGGCTCTTCGGTTCGGCCAGGTGCCGCGCGGCTCGGGCCGGCGGGTGTTCTGCCTGGCTCGCGCGTCCCGCTCGGGCCCTGGGCCGTGCCCTGACGGGGCGTGCCACCCGGGTGACTCGCCCCGGCGGGACCGCCTTCCCCGGCGGGACCGGGTGCCCCCGCCGAGACCCCCGTCGCCCCCACCGCCACCCGCGCCCTGCGCCACGCAGGCGGCTTCGGGCGGAGCCTTCTCCGTACGGCGGCCCCCAGCGGCGTGAGCGTCGCCTCGCGGCGCAGCCGGAGGCGGCCCGCCGCCAGACGCAGCGCCTCGTAGGGCCCGCCGGGGAAGCGGCCCACCAGCACCGCCAGGAAGCCGATCAGGGCGGCGGCCACGCCGCCGCGGGTGCCCGCGTCCAGGCCCACCAGGAGTGCCGCCGCGGCCAGTGCGCCCAGGACGCTGTCGGCGCCGAGGACGACGATCGCGGCGAACCAGAGGAGGCCGCGCACGGGGTCGTACGCGGCGGGGTCGAAGGCGCGCAGGCCCATGCCGAGCATGCCGCCGCCGAGGGCGGCCAGGGCCGCGCCCGCCACGAAGGCCGTCAGCTTCAGTGCGGGCACGCGGACGCCCGCCGCCGACGCGCCCGCCTCGTGGTCGCGCATCGCGGCCAGGGCGCGGCCGGTGCGGCCCCGGCGCAGTGCGTGCGCGGCGAGCAACGCGCCTGCCAGGAGGACGAGTTCGAGTACGTAGTACGCGCGGTCGTTCTCGAAGCCCGCCGGGCGGCCCAGCGTCAGGCCCGCCGTCGCGTACGGCTGCGCGAAGACGAAGCGACTCACGCCGACGCCCACAGCGAAGGTCGCCAGGGCGAGGGCCAGACCGTGCCGGCTGATGGCGGGCCAGCCGGTCAGCAGGCCGAGGGGAGCCACCAGCAGGACGGCGACGGCCAGCGCGGCCAGTTCGGGAAGCTCCGGCAGGCCCGGGAAGCGGCCCGCCGCCAGCAGTGCCGTGAAGAGGGCGCCGAGACCCGCGTACGCCGCCTGGCCGAGCGAGATCTGGCCGCCGCGACCCGTCACCACGACCAGCGAAAGCAGCACTACGCCCAGCGCCGGGACCTGCACGGACGTATGCAGATCCCGGCCCGCGAAGCCCAGGGGGATCAGGAAGAGGACCACGGCCACTATCCACGCGCCCGGCGGTGTCGCCACCCGCGCGGTCGCGGTGCGCGGCAGCGCGTCCCGGGCGCCGATCCCCGGCAGCACCAGCGCCGCGATCAGCAGGGCGACGACGAAGAGGTTCGCCCCCAGCGCCTGCACCAGCGGCTCGCGCCAGCCCGACGGGTGCAGCCGCGTCAGCTGGCTCTGGGCGACCCCGATGCCCAGCGCCACCACGACGGCCACGGGCAGGCTGCGCATCCGGGCGGCCACGGCGACCGCCACCACCTCCATGACCAGCAGCGGCAGGCCATACGGATCCAGCCGTACGTAGGGCGCCAGGAGCACCCCGGTCAGTCCCGCCGTGAACGAGCCGAAGGCCCAGCCCGCCGCGGCCACCCGGTCCGCGTCGATGCCGCCGAGCACGGCGAGCGAGCGGTCGTCGACGACGGCCCGCAGCTCCCGGCCGAAGCGCGTCCAACGGGTAAGCGCCCCCACACCCACGGCCAGCACCAGCGTCACGGCCAACTGCCCCCAGGGATCCGCCGATACGAGGGTCGGCGCGTCCGAGTGGGCGCCCGGCCCCCAGATCAGCGCCGCGCCGCCGACCAGCAGTACGAACACGCCGATGGAGGCGACCAGCGTCTGCGCCGGATCGCTGCCGAGGACGGACAGCGGACGGAAGACGAAGCGTTCCAGGGCCATGCCGATGCCCGGTGCCACCACGAGCAGGGTGAGGGCGGCGGCGAGCGGGAGCGGCCAGTCCCACTCGACCGTGAGCTGGCGCAGCAGATAGGCGCACACCATCGCGATCGCGCCGTGCGCGAAGTTGAGCACGCCTGTCGCCCGGTGGGTGACGATCAGCCCGATCCCGGTGAGCGCGGCGGCAGCGCCGACGGAGAGCCCGGCGAGCGTGAGGTCGTACGTCAGTGACGCCATCAGTCGCCTGCCTCGGACGACCGGTCGTCCGAGACGGCGGGCTCACAGATCGGGCAGGGATCCAGCTCCCCGCGCGCGAGGACCCGCGAGTCGACCGGCAGGGCGTCCGCCTTCCCGGCGACCAGCGGGCAGTCGGCCCGATGCCACAGTGTGCCGCCCGGCACCATCAGCAGCTCGCCGCTGACGGCGACGGGCGCGGCGGCGGCCTGCCCGGACTCGTCGGCGTCGGCGGGCTCGGCAGCCACCAGGAGCGCGTACAGCTCCTCCACGCGCGCCGCCGCGAGGGCGTTCCTGCCGTGGGTGAGCAGCACCGCACCCGCGATGATCAAGGCGGCACCGGGCACCGTGCAGGACGCGAGATAGGGCAGCTGCCGTTCGGCGAACCGCTCGCCCGAGATCCCGTACCAGCCGATGACGCACAGCACCGCTCCGGCAGCGAGCGCCGCCCACCCGGCCCAGAGGACGGGGTGCACAGTCCGCAGTCGAGCAGTCCGCATCGGAGCTCCCACGTCATGTGTCTGTCACGTATCTGTCCATGCCGACCAATGGCTTGCACTATGCCCTGTGGAAGCTGACCCTGAAAGAACCGGGCGTTGATGGCCCGGACCGACACCCGGTGGTGAGCCAGATGGTTCTCGGCAGCGACCTCAGGCGGGGGAGCGGCAGGCGGATGCGTGGTCCTGGACGGCGTACGGCGGCGTGGCTGGCAGCCGCGGTCCTGGTGGCGGGCGGCCCGGCCCTCACGGCCTGCGGGGACGACAGCGGCGGCGGCGACGCGGCGCCGCCCTCGCCCACGGTGGAGGAGCCCACCCGCGCTGAGGAGACTGCTACGGCGCCGGAGGACGCCGCGGCGGCGGAGCGGGAGATCAAGGAGAACTGGGTGAAGTTCTTCGACCCCGCCACCCCCCTGAAGGACAAGCAGGCCTACCTGGAGAACGGCGACCGGATGGCCCCGGTCCTGCAGGCCTTCAGCGGTGACGAGCGCGGCGGGCAGGTGCAGGCGGAGGTCAACAAGGTCGAGTTCACCTCGGCGACCGAGGCGAACGTGACGTACACACTCACCCTGAAGGGCGCCACGGTCATGCCCAACGCCACGGGGACGGCCGTAGAGCAGGACGACGTGTGGAAGGTCTCCGTCAAGACGCTGTGCGGCCTTGTCGGGCTGAGCGGCAATGCGTCGCCGCTTCCGGGCTGTTGAGGTCGCCGTCGCGGGCCTGCTGCTCCTGCTGAGCACGGCCTGCGGTAGCCGCCTCCCGGAGAGCGACTTCGAGAACCGGCCCGACGGCAACGCCCCCACACGGGCTGGCGGCGAGCCGATCCGCGTCGGCATCATCACCAGCGCCACCAGCCCGGTCGGCGGTGACGCGTTCACCGGCCCGCGCGACGGCGCGAAGGCCTACTTCGAGCGGCTGAACGCACGCGGCGGCATCGACGGCCGCCAGGTCGAGGTCCGTACGTGTGACGACGGCGGCAGCGGCGTCGGCAACAACGAGTGCGTGCACAAGCTCGTCGACGAGGAGAAGGTCGTCGCCCTCGTCGCCGGCTCGTCTCTCGACTACGCGGGCGCCTCCCGTGTCTCACGCGCGCGCGTGCCCGACATCGGCGGCCAGCCCATCGGCCCGGCGTACGACACGTATCCACACCTCTACAGCATCTACGGCAGCCTCGCGCCACGGGACGGAAAGCCCGGCTGGGACGGCAAGCTGTACGGCGGTACGGAGGTCTACCGCTACTTCAAGCGCGAGCAGGGGGCCCGTACGGCGGCAGTCGTCTCCTACAACCAGCCGGCGTCGGCCGCGTACGCGCGGCTCGTCACCCGGGGCCTGGAGGCCGAGGGCTACGAGGTGACCACCGAGCAGGTCGACTTCTCGCTGCCCAACTTCCGCGCCGTGGCGGCCGACCTGAAGGAGCAGGGCGCCGATCTGGTCTTCGACGCCATCGACTCCTACGGCAACGCCCAGCTGTGCAAGGCCATGGACGACGTGGGCGCCGAGGTCCTCGCCAAGGTCACCAACGTGCAGAACTGGACGTCCACCGTCCGCGAGGACTACAAGGACTCGCCGCGCTGCCGCAACGCCCTGTGGGCGACGGGCTCCAGCCGCAACTACGAGGACACGGACCACGAGGCCGTACGGGAATTCCGGGACGCCACGAAGGACTTGAAGACCCATTCCCAGTGGCAGCTGGAGGGCTGGGCGGCGGCGATGTGGTTCACGGACGCGGCCCAGTCCTGTGCGCGGACGGGCATCACGCGCGCGTGTGTCGACCGCTTCATGGCCGAGGGCAAGCCGTACACCGCCGACGGTCTGCTGCTGCCGGTCACCTACGAGCGCCTGTCCGAGCCCCCGAAGACCCGCAGGACCTGTGTGTCCGTGGCCCGTTGGGAGGACGCCGAGGGGTGGGTGAGCCAGGGCGACATGAACAGCAACTGTTTCGAGGTACCGCAGTTGTCTTACGAACCCTGAGACGGCACGACCCCTGCGAGGCCCTCTACTGGCCCGGATGCGTGAAAATTACGAAATGTTCCGTACATCAGTTATCAAAAGGGAAACTTTTCGGGAACAAGATGGTGATGGAGCCCAACCATCCCCCAGGGGCTCGGGTCTAACCACGCGGTAGCGGACGAGACAGGGGATTCGGGAACGCATGCATATTTCTTTCCTGATACACAACGCGTACGGGATCGGGGGGACGATCCGGACGACGTACAACCTCGCCGGTACCCTCGCCGAGCAGCACGACGTCGAGATCGTCTCGGTGTTCCGCCACCGAGACGAGCCGGTCTTCGCGCCCGACCCCCGCGTCCGCCTGCGCCACCTCGTCGACCTCCGCAAGGAGAGCCCGGGATACGAGGGCGAGGACCCCGAGAACAAGCGTCCGGCCCGGGTCTTCCCGCATGCGGAGGGCCGCTACGGCCAGTACAGCGCCCTCACGGACCGGCGTATCGCCTCGCACCTCTCGACGGTCGACGCCGATGTCGTGGTGGGCACCAGACCCGGCCTGAACGTGCATCTGGCCCGGGAGACCCGGCGCGGCCCGATCCGGGTCGGCCAGGAGCACCTCACGCTCGACAGCCACTCGACCGCCCTGCGCGAGGAGCTGCGCGGCGTCTACCCCAGGCTTGACGCGCTCACGACCACGACCGAGGCCGACGCCGGGGCGTACCGCAAGAAGATGCGGCTGCCCGGCGTACGCGTCGAGGCCGTGCCCAACTCCGTGCCCGCGCCCGGCATCCAGCCCGCGGACGGCTCCGGCAAGTGGGTCGTGGCAGCCGGGCGGCTCGCCCCGGTCAAGCGGTACGACCTGCTGATCAAGGCCTTCGACCGGGTACGCGACCAGCGGCCCGACTGGCGCCTGAGGATCTACGGCGGCGGCAAGCAGAAGGACAAGCTGCGCGCCCTCATCGACGACCTCGGCCTCTACAACCACGTGTATCTGATGGGCCCCGCCCACCCCATCGAACCCGAGTGGACCAAGGGCTCCATCGCCGCCGTCACCTCCAGCCTGGAGTCCTTCGGCATGACGATCGTCGAGGCCATGCGCTGCGGACTGCCCGTCGTCTCCACGGACTGCCCGCACGGCCCGCGGGAGATCATCGACAACGGCGTCGACGGACGCCTCGTCAAGGTCGGCAGCGTCAAGGCCATCGCCGACGGCCTCCTCGAACTGATCAACGACGACCCGCTCCGCCACGAGATGGCGAGCGCGGCCCTCAAGGACTCCGAGCGCTTCGACCCGGCCCGTATCGCCGAGCGCTACGAGTCGCTGTTCGCCGGGCTGGTCCCGCGCGGTGGCTCGGGGTTCGGGCGGATGCGCGGGTCACTGCACCGCACCCGGGGGGCGCTGCTCGGTGGCGCGTATGCCGTTCGGGATGCCGGATGCACGGTATTCAAGAAGGGGCACACCGCATGACGACGCTGGCTCCGCAGCCCGCGCCCCGGCACACCGACGAGGACGCCGCCATGCCCCCGCGCGCCGACTGCATCGCCGACTCCGCGGGCGGGCTCACCTTCGACATCACCCAGTCCGCTCAGGCCGGAGCCGCGTACCTGCTGCTGCGCCGCCGCGGCAGCGAAGACGAGGTCAGCCTGCCGCTCACGCCGGCCGCCGACGGCCGGCTGCGGGCCGCGCTGCCCAGCGGCGTCGAACTGCCCGAGGGCCGCTGGGACGCCTACGCCCAGTTGGCCGACGGCGAGCCGCAGCGCCTGATGCCCGGCGTCAACGACCTGCGCTCGCTCGTCGACCGCGTGCCCGACGCCGGCGGCGGCCATGTCGCCGTCCGTATCCCGTACGCCACCAAGCACGGCAACCTCACCGTCCGCAGCTGGCTGCGCGCCCCGCACGCCGAGGCGGGCGAACTGTACGTGAAGGAGGGGGAGTTGAGCCTGCGCGGCCGGCTGTACGGGGACACGCTCACACCGGACGCGTACGCCGAAGTACGCGCCCGTCACGCACCGGCGACCGCGCTGAGAGCCGACATCACCGCTGACGGGACGGAGTTCCGCTGCACGGTCGACTACGGCGCCCTGACGGAGGGCGTCTGGGACCTGTGGCTGCGCCCGGCGGGGGAGGCCGGGCCGCGCGTACGGATCGCCCGGCTGCTCGACGACATCGCCGACAAGAAGCCGATCTTCGCCTACCCGAAGGTCACGCTGAAGACGGAGCAGGGCCCGGCGCTGGCGGGACCGTACTACACGGCGGACAACGACCTGTCGGTGACGGTCACTGCGGTGAGCTGAAGCCACGCTCCTGACCTGACCGGGTCTGGGGCGGGGCGATCGCCGCGAACTGCGGGTGGTGGAGGTCGAAGGCCGGGGATTCGGAGCGGACCTTGGGCAGCGTGAGGAAGTTGTGCCGGGGCGGCGGGCAGGAGGTCGCCCACTCCAGGGAGCGGCCGAAGCCCCATGGGTCGTCGACCTCCACCTTCTCGCCGTACCTGGCCGTCTTCCAGACGTTGTAGAGGAACGGCAGCGTCGACAAGCCGAGCAGGAACGAGCCGATCGACGAGACGGTGTTGAGCGCCGTGAACCCGTCGGCGGCCAGATAGTCCGCGTACCGGCGCGGCATGCCCTCCGCGCCGAGCCAGTGCTGCACCAGGAACGTGACGTGGAAGCCGACGAAGAGCGTCCAGAAGTGGATCTTGCCGAGCCGCTCGTCGAGCAGTTTCCCGGTGAACTTCGGCCACCAGAAGTAGAAGCCGGCGAAGGTCGCGAAGACCACGGTGCCGAAGACCACGTAGTGGAAGTGCGCCACCACGAAGTAGGTGTCCGTGACGTGGAAGTCCAGCGGCGGTGACGCCAGGATCACGCCGCTCAGCCCACCGAACAGGAAGGTCACCAGGAAGCCGGTGGACCACAGCATGGGTGTCTCGAAGGACAGGGATCCCTTGAGCATCGTGCCGGTCCAGTTGAAGAACTTCACGCCCGTCGGTACCGCGATCAGGAACGACATGAACGAGAAGAACGGCAGCAGCACCGCGCCCGTCGCGAACATGTGGTGCGCCCACACGACCACCGACAGACCCGTGATGGCCATCGTCGCGGCCACCAGCGTCAGATAACCGAAGATCGGCTTCCGGCTGAACACCGGCAGGATCTCGGTGACGATGCCGAAGAACGGCAGGGCGATGATGTAGACCTCCGGATGCCCGAAGAACCAGAAGAGGTGCTGCCACAGCAGCGCCCCGCCGTTGGCCGAGGCGAAGACCTGCGAGCCGAACCGCCGGTCCGCCTCCAGGACCAGGAGCGCCGCGGCGAGCACCGGGAACGCCATCAGGATGAGGATCGAGGTGAACAGCGTGTTCCAGGTGAAGATCGGCATCCGGAACATCGTCATGCCGGGGGCGCGCATCCCGACGATGGTCGTCAGGAAGTTCACCGCACCGAGGATCGTGCCGAAACCGGCCAGCGCGAGCCCCATGATCCACATGTCGGCACCGATGCCGGGCGACCGTTCCAGGCTGTTGAGCGGGGCATAGGCGAACCAGCCGAAGTTGGCGGGCCCTTCCGGCACCAGCAGCGAGCCCAGCACGATCAGCCCGCCGAAGAGGAACAGCCAGTACGAGAGCATGTTCAGCCGGGGGAACGCCACGTCGGGTGCGCCGATCTGCAGCGGCATGATCTCGTTCGCGAAACCGGCGAAGGTGGGCGTCGCGAAGAGCAGCAGCATGATCGTGCCGTGCATGGTGAACATCTGGTTGAACTGGTTGTTGTCGATCAGCTGCGTGCCCGGACGGGCGAGCTCGGCCCGCATCAGCAGCGCCATCAGACCGCCGACCAGGAAGAACGCGAATGACGTGATCAGATAGAGATGGCCGATCTTCTTGTGATCGGTGGTGGTGAGCCAGTCGACGATCAACCGCCCGGGCTGCTTCACCACTACGCCCCGGACCGGTGCCTGCGCGGTATCAGTACCCATCGCTGCCCCCTCGCTCATCGCGCCCTGGGCCTCCCGAAGCTCACACCATGATGCTCACGTCGCGCGGCGCTCCGACAGGGGGCGTACGTCGGTTCTGTGCTTGAACCATGTATTTCCTGTGGTGTGTCACCTTTCGGGACGCACCGCTTATTCGGAACGGAAAGGCGTGCGCGTCGAGTACGCGCCACGCATTCCGCCGGGCCCCTCGGGCTTATTCGGATCGCCGTCAAGCTAGTCAGGAATTACGTTCGACAGTGCGCGAAACGCGTCGGGAACCGCCCGTTCGTGTGACGGAGTTCGGCCAAATCGAGTGTCGTGGTCCTGTGACAGAAGTGTGACCGGAGAGGTACCGGTGACGGATCGTGGCGGGTATCGGGCTTCCCCGTCCGCATTCCGGCGCCTAACGTGGCGGCATGGCACCGATTCCCACACCTTCCGCA
This sequence comes from Streptomyces pseudoechinosporeus, assembly GCF_054783935.1. Taxonomy (NCBI): domain Bacteria; kingdom Bacillati; phylum Actinomycetota; class Actinomycetes; order Kitasatosporales; family Streptomycetaceae; genus Streptomyces; species Streptomyces pseudoechinosporeus. Next base: position 493,451 of record NZ_BAAGPS010000001.1, on the reverse strand, counting down.
GAGCCTCAGGACAATCCGGACGCGTACGTCGGTCTGGAGGCGAGTGGCGCGGAGCAGCGCGCGCGCGAGCACGGCTGGTCCACCGTGAGGTCGCTGCCGCCGGGCGCGATCATCACCATGGAGTACAAGAGCGGCCGCTTGAACTTCGAGGTCAGCGACGGCGTCGTGAAGCGCTGCTGGAAGGGCTGAACGTTCCCTGCTGTCCACTGCGAAGGCCCTCGGCTCCGGGAGCCGAGGGCCTTCGCATGCGAGGAGCCGTGTGTGCGTACCGGCCCCGCTGTCTGCTGCTCAGCCGCCCGTCACGGGGCGGGGCTGGTTGGTGTGGGAGGTGCCACGTGTCACTCGCTCCGAGTGCGGGGGTCTGCGGCTTCCGGCGGGCGTCACCGGCGTACGCTCCGCGCGGCTCGTGTGCGGGCCGGGCGCCAGGTAGAGAGGTGCGACGGGCGTCCGGGACGTGCGCGGCGCGCTGACCGGCTCGCGGGGCGCGGACGCCGGCTCCTCCTCGTCGACGGAGGCGGGAGAAGCCGGAGAGGCGGAGGCGGCGCTGTCGGCGGGCACCTCGTGCGGCGAGAGCATCGCGGGGGCGCCCATCGGGGCGGTGGCCGGCACCGGTGCCGTACCGGCGCGGCGGCTGCGCCAGGCGTCCCGCAGGGCGAAGATACGGGCCTCGGCGCGGGCGATCAGCGGCTCGAACCAGGGCAGCGCCAGCAGGATCAGCAGACCCGCGGCCCAGCCCAGGACGACATCGCTCAGCCAGTGCGTACCGATGTAGACGGTGGTCAGGCCGACGCCCAGGGAGATCACGGCGGAGACGGCCGACAGCCAGCGGCGGGCGCGCGGCGTCGAGGCCAGATAGGCGAGAATGCCCCAGGTCACGACGGCGTTGGCGGTGTGACCCGAAGGGAATATATCGCCGCCCAGCCACATCTCGTTCGAGCCGATCGTGGTCGCGTAGTGCGGGCCCAGCCGGCCCATGCCGATCTTGGCGGCGCCCACCGTGACGTTCAGCAGCAGCAGTGAGACGCCGAGCGCGAGCAGCGGGCGCAGTGTGTGCATCCGCCAGGAACGCCAGCCCAGCCAGGCCGTGACCATCACGGCGGTGGGGCCGCGCTGGCCGAGCACCACGTAGTAGTCGAGGAACGCGTGGATCTCCGGCCACTGCTGATAGGGCCGGAAGAACATGACCTGCCAGTCGAGCGTGACCAGCCAGGAGTTGATGATCACGGCCCACACGATGGCCGCGTAGAAGGCGAGTGTGGCCGCGAGGAGAACCACCCTGTGCCGGCTCATCCTGGGCACGTCGATATGGGCCGGTCGTTCCGGCTCACGGTCCAACCGGGCGAAGACCCGGTCCAGACGAGTCAGCTTTCGTTCGGTACGCACGTATTCGACGTTACAGCGAGTGAGCTGTGTGCAACGCCGGAGCGCGCTCTTTGTGATGACGATGTGATGTGGGATTCCTCTCAAGAGGGGGTTTATCGCCGGGGATTATGGATTCCTCGGGTGCGTCCTTCCTGTAATTCCATTGCTCCGTTCAGCGAGTTGTTTTTGGGCGCGTCTGAATTTGTTCACCAAAAGCTTGCACGCAATTCCCCGGCTGCTCACCGAGCGCCAGGCAGGCGGTCAGGGCGGACCGGAGCCGTTCAGCCAGAACGCGCCGTACACCGCCGACACCACCGTCACGCTCCCCAGCACCCACGCCGACCTGGGCGTTCGCAGCCGGGCCAGGGCCAGTGCCGGCGGCAGCAGCAGAGGGAAGGCGGGCAGCAGCAGGCGCGGTTTCGAGCCGAAGTAGCTCGACGCGCACAGGGCGAGCGCGGTGACGATCCCCGCGTACACCAGCAGCGGCAGCGGCTGACCCTGTCGTACGCAGATCACATACAGCCAGATCACCAGGGCGACCCCGACGATCAGCCCGACCCCGGCGAGGGCGGAGGGAAACGACGTGAACTTGTCGGCCACGAACCGGCCGAAGGCGTAACCGCCGTCGAAGCCGTTGCCCCACCCCGCCTGGACGTCGAGATAGCCCAGCGGGCCCATGCCCGTGTGCTGCCCGACCCACAGGACGTAACCGGCGGCGCCCAGGGGCGCGAGGAGCATGCCCAGGGCGCGTCGCCAGAGGGGCGCACTGTCCGATGCCAGAACACTCCGTTCCCGTACGGACGAATCACGTGCGGGCGACTTCCGTACGGACGAATCACGTGCGGGCGACTTCCGTACGGACGAATCACGTGCGGGCGACTTCCGTACGGACGAGTCCCGTACGTACGAGGCGATCGCCGCCACCCACACCGCGGCGACCACCGCGGCGCCCACCGGGCGGGTCAGGCCGGCGAACGAGGCGAGCAGGCCCGCCGTCAGCCAGCGGCCGGTCAGGACCGCGTACAGCGACCAGGCCGCGAGCGCCGTGAACAGCGACTCGCTGTACGCCATCGACTGCACGATCCCGACGGGCAGCACCGCCCACAGCAGCACCGCGCACACGCCTGCCCGGATCCCGCCCGTCTCCCGCCACCGCCCTTCCAAGGCCGCGCTTCGCGCCTTTTTTTCTGTGTAGACATGGTCCGCGACCGCGAAGATGCCCCAGGCCGCGGCGAGTGACGCCAGCGTGCTGATCAGCAGGCCCGCGTCCGCGTACGACAGCGGAGTCACCGCCGAGACCGCCCGCTCCAGCCACGGCAGCAGAGGGAAGAACGCGAGATTCGAGTGCACGTCGCCGTTGGGGAGACGTACCTCATAGCCGTAACCGAGCTCCGCGACCCGCGTGTACCAGAGCGAGTCCCAGCGTGCCGTGAGCAGCTGGTGCGGGCTCTTGTCGCGGGCGGCGCTCCACAGGGCGAGCGCCACCAGGCCCAGCGCACGGACCGCCGCGTACCCCAGCAGGGCAGGGGCGACGCGGCGCGGCCACGGTCCCGGACGGGCCGGCGCGACGGGCGTTTCAAGATCGGTCACGGGCTCGATTATGGGCCGGACCCGGAACCGGGCGGCCCGGCGGGGCGTGCTCGGTCACGTGGGAGCGTGGCGCACGCCACACGCTTTCTGAGAGTTACGTGAGAGGCCCGCCACTGGCCACCGGAGGGATCTCGCGTACTCTGGCGACTCACTCGCCTTTGTTGCGTGAGACCGGGACACCGCTCCTCCCGGCCGCAACCGCAGGGAGTCCCCACCCCGCGGATCCGCCGAACGCGAGGGAACATCTGGGAGGTACGTGCATGTCCGGGACGACCACGGCCGCTTCGCGTTGCCGTCGGGAGGCCGGGGCCGGTGCAAACCGATGGGTTGTCCTCGTCGTCCTCTGCGTCAGCCTGCTGCTGGTCGCCGTCGACGCCACCGTGCTGCATGTCGCGGTGCCCGCCGTCACCGAGGATCTCAGGCCCGGCGCGATCGAACTCCTCTGGATCGTCGACATCTATCCGCTGGTCTGCGCCTCGCTGCTGATCCTCTTCGGCACGCTGGGCGACCGGGTCGGCCGCAGACGGATCCTCCTGATCGGGTACGCCCTCTTCGGCGTCGCCTCCGCCCTGGCGGCCTGCGCCGACAGCGCGCACGTCCTGATCGCGGCGCGCGCCCTGCTCGGCGTCGGCGGCGCGATGATCATGCCCGCGACGCTCTCGATCCTGCGGCAGGTCTTTCCCGACCGGCGTGAGCGGGCCATGGCGATCGGCGTGTGGAGTGCGGTCGCCGCAGTGGGGGCGGCCGTCGGTCCGCTGCTCGGCGGGTTCCTGCTGGAGCACTTCTGGTGGGGTTCGGTCTTCCTCATCAACATCCCGCTGATGCTGGTCAGCCTGCCCGTCGGGCGGTTGCTGCTGCCCGAGTCGACCGGGGACGGCAAGGGGCCGTGGGACGTCGTCGGCGCACTGCTGGCCGCGGCCGGGCTCTTCGGTGTCGTCCTCGGCGTCAAACGGCTGGGCGCCGGGGAGATGCCGCTGAGCGTCTACACGGTGGCGCCGCTGCTCGTGGGAGCCGGGCTGCTCGTCGCCTTCGTACGGCGGCAGCGGCGGCGTAAGCATCCGCTCGTCGATCTGCGGCTGTTCGCCAGGCCCGCCTTCAGTACGTCCGTCGGGTGCATCGTGCTCGCCCTGCTCGCGCTGGTCGGTCTGGAACTGATCGCCGCGCAGTATCTCCAGCTCGTGCTGGAACTGTCGCCGCTTCAGACCGGGCTGCGGCTGGTGCCGCTCACCGTCGCCGCGATGGCCGCGGGTCTTGTCGGGGCGAAGCTGCTGCACCGCTTCGGACCGCGGACCATGGTCAGCCTCGGCTTCTGTCTCACCGCCGCCGCGGTCATCATGCTCACGGGAATGGGCCGCCACGACAACGCTCCGCTGCTGCTGACCGGGTTCGTGCTGCTCGGGTTCGGGCTCGAGGTGACGCTGTTCGGGGCGTACGAATCGATGCTCAGTGAGGCTCCGCAGTCGCAGGCGGGTGGGGCCGCCGCGATCGGGGAGACCTCGTACCAGCTGGGTGCGGGGATCGGGGTCGCGCTGCTCGGGAGCGTGATGAACGCGGCGTACGCGCCGGGGCTGGCCTCTGTGCGAGGGGTGCCCGCCGCGGATTCGGCTGCGGCGAGTCATTCGCTGGGCGAGGCGTACGAGGTCGCTGCGCGACTGGGCGGGGGGCCGGGGGAGGCGTTGCGGCATGCTGCCCGGGACTCGTTCGTGCACGGGCTGCATGTGACGTTGCTCGTCAGCGCCGGGCTGTTGCTGCTCGGGGCCGTTATGGCGTTGCGGTTGCCGCGGGCCATGGAGTGCGAGTCGCCTGCGGCGGGCTCGGCGGAGGTGCCTGCGCCTCGGGATACGCCGGTGCGTGCGGAGTCGTCCGTCTGATCGCGCGTTGTGGTTGCGGTCAGGCGCTTTTCCCACCCACGCACCGCCCGTTTCAACTTCGCTGACCTGTGCGGGTTTCCTGTGGGGGTGCAGCGCCGTGGGCGGCTGCGGGTTCGCGGTTCCGGTCCGAGGTTCGTGGGAGGGAACAGGCCCTCGACTTGCGTGACACTGCGTCGTAACGTCAGCCGTGCGTTGTGGTTAACAGTGCTAGTTTTCGTCGCCGGAGGCCCCCCCCATGTCCGTACCCTCGAAGCTGCCCCCCTTCGACCCCGCCGACCCCCTCGGCCTCGACGAGCTCCTCGAACCGGAGGATCTGGCGATCCGGGACACCGTGCGGGACTGGGCCGCGGATCGGGTGATGCCGTACATCGCCGAGTGGTACGAGTCGGGGGAGCTGCCCGGAATCCGGGAGCTGGCACGGGAGTTGGGGGAGATCGGGGCGCTGGGCATGTCGCTCAGCGGGTACGGGTGTGCCGGGGCGAGTGCTGTGCAGTACGGACTTGCCTGCCTGGAGTTGGAGGCCGCCGACACCGGGATCCGGTCGCTGGTGTCCGTGCAGGGGTCGCTCGCCATGTACGCGATCCACCGGTTCGGGTCCGAGGAGCAGAAGCAGCGGTGGCTGCCGCCGATGGCCGCCGGCGAGGTCATCGGGTGCTTCGGGCTGACCGAGCCCGATCACGGGTCCGACCCCGGGGCGATGCGTACGTACGCCAAGCGGGACGGGACCGACTGGGTCCTGAACGGGCGGAAGATGTGGATCACCAACGGCTCGGTCGCCCAGGTCGCCGTCGTCTGGGCGCAGACCGACGACGGGATCCGCGGCTTCGTCGTGCCCACCGACAGCCCGGGCTTCTCCGCGCCCGAGATCAAGCACAAGTGGTCCCTGCGGGCTTCGGTCACCAGTGAGCTCGTACTCGACGATGTACGGCTGCCCGCCGATGCCGTACTGCCCGAGGTCAGCGGGCTGAAGGGGCCGCTCAGCTGCCTCTCGCACGCCCGCTACGGGATCGTGTGGGGTGCGATGGGCGCCGCGCGGTCGAGTTTCGAGGCGGCGGTCGAATACGCGAAGACGCGTGAGCAGTTCGGGCGGCCCATCGGCGGTTTCCAGCTCACCCAGGCCAAGCTCGCCGACATGGCGGTCGAACTGCACAAGGGGATTCTGCTCGCCCACCATCTGGGGCGGCGGATGGACGCGGGACGGCTGCGTCCCGAACAGGTCAGTTTCGGCAAGCTCAACAACGTACGAGAAGCGATCGACATCTGCCGCACCGCGCGCACGATCCTGGGCGCCAACGGCATCTCGCTCGAATACCCCGTGATGCGGCACGCCACGAACCTGGAGTCGGTGCTGACCTACGAAGGCACTGTCGAGATGCACCAGCTGGTGCTGGGCAAGGCGCTCACCGGACTCGACGCCTTCCGGTAGCCCTCAGGCTCCGGAAGGCGGGGCCGGTGAGCGGCCTTGCCTAGCTCTGGTTGAAGAAACCGTCGGTCCGACGGCCCACCGGCTCCCCGCTGACGATCTCCGTGTCGGCGGGGGTCAGCAGGAAGACACGGTTCGACACGCGCTCGATCGAGCCGCGCAGGCCGAAGATCAGGCCGGCCGCGAAGTCGACCACGCGCTTGGCGTCGGCGGGCTCCATGGCCGTGAGGTTCATGATGACGGGGACGCCGTCCCGGAAGAGCTCGCCGATACCACGGGCGTCCCGGAAGCTGTCCGGGGTGACCGTGCCGATCCGGCGGCCCTTCTCCTCGGCCGCCTCCGACGCCACCTTCACACGCGGATCCGTGACCCAGGCATCCCGGGGCTCGGAACCTTCGGCGTAGTTGTCGTCGTCGTAGTAACGCTCGTCATCGTTGTTGTCGTCGACGAGGCCAAGCCAGGCACTCGCCTTGCGCACCGATCCCATGGACGCCTCCTCTCACAGCGGTCTTTCTGCTTTCCGCATCCCTATGGTCGTCCATGATGCGGATGTCGCGCCAAGGGGATAGACGCCGCGCGGGGGTTTCGTGACGGTACTGGTGCACAACGAATTAGTCGAGGGCCCACTTTCCCAAGGGCCTTGCTGTGTACGGCTGCTGACTATGAGTGAAATATGATTCTTCACGGCGCATGGGTGACGATCGGGGCGTACGGGTGAACGGGGTGGCCGATCCGGCTCCGTAACTCGACGTCTGACGGCGACTCAACGTCTGACGGTGACTCGGCGCCTGTCGGGGGTCTGTCTGACGGTGGGTTCCGAGGAATAACCTGGGCATGTCGATTGCCGCGGGGGAGCAGCAATCCATGCTCTGACCTGAGCAACCTTCGCGGAACGTACGCAAGTTGAACGCTGCACGGCCGAAAGGCACCCTTGCGCAGGTCGGCCGGGCGGTCGAATATTCCCTCCAGCGCCTGTCAGGGGCACAGCGTGTTCGGAATCCGGACGCCTGGCTTCTGGCTGCGCCTCACGGGCCCCGACCCCACGCGGGCCCCCGACTTCCCATGTGGAGGAACGTAAAAGTGAGGACCAAGCGCACCACCCCCCGCAGCGGTATAGCGAGACGCACCCGGCTGATCGCCATCGGTGCCGGACTCGTGGCCGCGGCCGCCGTCACCGTCCCCAACGCGAACGCGAGCGACGCACAGACCTTCAGCACGACCGAGCTCAAGAAGGCCGGCGCCTCGGTGCTCCAGGCCGATGTGCCGGGCACCGCCTGGGCGGTCGACTCGAAGACCGGCAAGGTCATGGTCACCGTCGACAGCACCGTCTCCGACGCGGAGATCGCGAAGATCAAGGAAGCGGCGGGCGGCAACGCCGACGCCCTTCAGATCAAGCACACCCCGGGCAAGTTCAACAAGCTCATCCAGGGCGGCGACGCCATCTATGCGAGTAGCTGGCGCTGCTCCCTCGGCTTCAACGTCCAGAACAGCAGCGGTGTGCAGTCCTTCCTGACCGCCGGTCACTGCACCGACGGCGCCGGCACCTGGTACTCCAACTCCGGTCGCACCACGGTCATCGGCTCGACCGCCGGCTCCAGCTTCCCGGGCAACGACTACGGCATCGTGCGGTACTCCGGGTCCGTCAGCAGGCCCGGCACCGCGAACGGCGTGGACATCACCCGCGCGGCCACGCCGAGCGTGGGCACCACCGTCATCCGTGACGGCTCCACCACCGGTACGCACAGCGGCCGGGTCACCGCCCTCAACGCGACCGTCAACTACGGCGGCGGCGACGTCGTCTCCGGTCTGATCCAGACCAACGTCTGCGCCGAGCCCGGCGACTCCGGCGGCTCGCTCTACGGCAGCAACGGCACCGCGTACGGCCTGACCTCAGGCGGCAGCGGCAACTGCTCCACCGGCGGCACCACGTTCTACCAGCCGGTCACCGAGGCCCTGAGCGCCTACGGGGTCAGCGTCTACTGATCGGCGCGCAAGGCACGAAGGTACGAAGCTCGTAAGAGCAGCCAGCAGTGGACGAGCCTCCGCATGCACGTGTGTGCGGAGGCTCGTCCTCCTCGTTCAGGCGGACGCTCGTGGAACCAGCCAGTCGAGTACGTCCGGAAGGGCCTCCAGGGCCGCGAAGTGACCGGCCTCCGGGTCCAGTACGGGCCGGGCGCGCGGGATGCGCTCGGCCAGCCACTCGAAGTGGCTCACCGGGGAGAGGGTGTCCTGGGCGCCGTGCCACAGCAGTACGGGCCGGGTGATCGCCGCCGGGTCGAAGCCCCAGTTGCTCAGCAGGGCGAGATCGTCGTCGATCCAGCCGTACGCCGAACTGCGCAGCGCCTCGCGGAAGGTGCGCAGCAGCATCTCGCTGATGGCTGGTTCGGCGATGATCCGCCGGTCTGAGTCGGTGAGGCCGTCGCGGATCGACACGAGGAGCTGGGCCGGGTCCTTGCGGATCGCGGCGGCCCGCGCGGAGAGACTCTCGGCGAAGTCCAGCGGGTCGGTCAGCGCCTGGGTGAACTCCTCGATGTTGGACTGGGCCATCCCGTCGAACCAGCGCAGCCCTTCGGCGTCCGGCGGGGCGAGACTCATCATCGCCGCCGCGCGCCGCACCCGGTTCGGCAGCAGCGCCGCGCAGGCCAGTGCGTGCGGGGCACCGCCCGAGCGGCCGAGCACCGCGAACCGGCCGAGCTTCAGCGCGTCGGCCACCGCGGCCACGTCCCGCGCCGCGTGCGCTACCCGGCGCCCCGGGCCACGGTCCGAATCCCCGTACCCCGGGCGGTCGTACGCGATGAACCGCACCCCGGGGCGCGCGTCCACCAGATCCCGCGGCACCGCCCCGGAGCGGCAGCCCGGTGTGCCGTGCAGTAGCACCACCGGCGTACCACCCGGGTCGCCCCACTCCTCGATCGCCAGCCACCGTCCGTCCCGCATCCGAATGCCGTTCGGCACCTGCGTCCTCCATCTCCCCTTCGCGTCCGCGCCGGAGTTACCGTCGAAGTACCTGAAGTACACACCTGATGCGCCCGATACGGACCCTGGGGGTCGTAATGATCGAGGAGCTGGTGACGGCCGGACTGACTCTCGGATCCGTCGGAGCGGTGTACGTGGCGGCGGCGGCCCGGGTCGTCAAACAGTACGAGCGGGGCGTGGTCCTCCGGCTCGGCAAGCTGCGATCCGAAGTACGCGGGCCCGGATTCACCATGATCGTGCCCTTCGTGGACCGGCTCCAGAAGGTCAACATGCAGATCGTGACGATGCCGGTGCCCGGGCAGGAGGGGATCACCCGGGACAACGTCACGGTGCGCGTGGACGCCGTCGTCTACTTCAAGGTGGTGTCCGCCGCCGACGCGGTGATCCGGGTCGAGGACTACCGGTTCGCGGTCGCGCAGATGGCGCAGACGTCGCTGCGCTCGATCATCGGCAAGAGCGATCTGGACGATCTGCTCTCCAACCGCGAAAAGCTCAACCAGGGCCTGGAGTTGATGATCGACAGCCCGGCCGTGGAGTGGGGCGTCACCATCGACCGGGTCGAGATCAAGGACGTATCGCTGCCGGAGACGATGAAGCGGTCCATGGCGCGGCAGGCGGAGGCCGACCGCGAGCGGCGGGCCCGGATCATCAACGCCGACGCCGAGTTGCAGGCCTCCAAGAAGCTGGCCGAGGCGGCCAAGGAGATGGCCGATACCCCCTCCGCCCTCCAACTGCGGCTGCTGCAGACCGTGGTGGCGGTCGCGGCCGAGAAGAACTCCACGCTCGTGCTGCCCTTCCCGGTGGAGCTGCTGCGCTTCCTGGAGCGTGCGCAGCAGCCGGCGCCGCCCTCCCAGGAGCAGCAGCCTTCGCTGCCCTCCCCGGAGTTGTTCGCCCAGCTTCAGAAGCTGTTGTCGCAGCCCCAGCAGCAGTTGGCCCAGGCGAAGGAGTCGTCGGCCGAGTCATCGCCCGCGCCTTCGTACGAGTCGGAGCGGTCGGTGCCGTCAGCGCCATCGATGGCGGAGCAATCGCTGCGGGAGCAACTCCCGCCGGTTCCCGAGCCGTTCGATCCGGACTCCGGAGGGGCGAAATCCGGACAGGTGTAGACCTCACGGAGCGCCGATAGTTACTCGCACGTAGTGTTTGCTACGGGAATTGACGTGGTGTTTATTCCGGACAGTCAACGCGCGTCAACCTGCGGGGGGCGCACGCTCGTTGCGGTATGCGCGTCCTGAAGTAGACCTTGTGTGCTCCCCGTAAGGATCGGAATAGTGGGTGGCGTCCGCTGGCGTGGACGTGGCTTTTGCTGTTTGTCGTGTCCATGCCCGTACGCCTTCCGGTCGCGACGGCCCCCACAGTCGCCGCGGCCGACCCCCCACAGGAGGACGTAAGTTGAAGCACCGACGCATACCCAAGCGGCGTGCCGCCGTGGCAGGTGCGGGCATCGCCGCACTCGTGGCCGCGGGAGTCACCTTCCAGTCCGCGAACGCGAGTGAGACCACGGCCGCACCCAAGCCCGAGACTCTCTCGGTCACCGCGGCCGGAAAGCTCGCCTCTACGCTCGGCAAGGACCTCGGTGCCGACGCGGCGGGAACGTACTACGACGCGAAGGCCAAGAACCTCGTCGTGAACGTGCTCGACAAGGCCGCGGCCGAAGCCGTCGAGTCGGCGGGAGCCAAGGCCAGAATCGTCGAGAATTCCCTCGCCGAGCTGAAGAGCGCCCGTACGACGCTGAAGCAGGACGCGACGATCCCCGGCACCGCGTGGGCGACCGACCCGGCCACCAACAAGATCGTCGTCACCGCTGACCGCACGGTCAAGGGCGCGAAGATGGCCCAGCTGACCAAGGTCGTCGAGAAGCTCGGCGCCAAGGCCGAACTCAAGACCACGAAGGGCGAGTTCAAGAAGTTCATCGCCGGCGGTGACGCCATCACCGGTGGCGGCAGCCGCTGTTCGCTCGGCTTCAATGTGCTCCAGGGCGGCGAGCCGGCCTTCCTGACCGCCGGGCACTGCACCGAGGCGATCACCAGCTGGTCGGACGCGGACGGCAACGTGATCGGTGAGAACGTCGAATCCAGCTTCCCGGGTGACGACTACGGCCTGGTCAAGTACACCGCGGACGTGGAGCACCCGAGCGAGGTGAACCTCTACGACGGCACCGCCCAGGAGATCACGGGCGCGGCCGAGGCCACCGTCGGCATGGAGGTCATCCGCAGCGGTTCCACGACCCAGGTGTCCGACGGCACGGTCACCGGCCTGGACGCCACCGTGAACTACGGCGGCGGCGACATCGTCGAGGGGCTCATCCAGACCAACGTCTGCGCCGAGCCCGGTGACAGCGGCGGTTCGCTCTTCTCGGGCACCAACGCGATCGGCCTCACCTCCGGCGGCAGCGGCGACTGCACCTCCGGCGGCGAGACCTTCTTCCAGCCGGTCACGGAGGCCCTTGAGGCCACCGGCACCGAGATCGGCTGACAGCTCCACACAGCTCCACCAACTCGCTCCATCGCCTCGAAGGGTCCCGTCCCCGCGCAGCTTCTGCGGGGGCGGGACCTTTCGCGTTTTCGGCGTTTGCGCGGGTGAGAGCGGAGCCGGGCCGATGTTCGCCTACATGGCCCTGTGCGGCACCAGGCCGGGAGAGACCCGCATAGAGGAGGTGGCGGACCAGGCGCGCGCGAAGGCCGGGCCGCGGGCGGCGATATCGGGGACGCCGGCCTTCGCGTAAGTCGCCTTGCGGAGCGGTCAGTTGGCCCAGGGCGGGGTGATCCGACTGCCGTCGGCCAGTACCGCCTCCAGGCCGATGGAGGTGGTGACCCAGGAGATCGCGGTCCGGTCGGTGGGGTTCTCGACGCGGAGGGTGGCGCCCGGGTTGATGATCACGGTGTCGCCCGTGGTGATGCGTTCGGTGTGGCCGTCGAGGGTGATGAGGAGTTCGCCTTCGAGCAGGTGGAAGATCTCCTCGCGGTTGACGGTGTGCGCGGGGGCTTTGGTCCCGGCGGGGATCTCGCCTCGCCAGGCGCAGAGTTCTTTGCTTCCGGTGCGGGGAGTGGCGTACGAGATGAATCGGGCGCCGTGGATCTCGTGGGTCATGGCTTCGGACGAGCGGACTACGGGCATGGCGGCCTCCGGCCAAGATGGTCAACCTGCTTGACTATTCGTCCTCATGGTCAAGGAGCTTGACCAGTCCGTCAAGGGTGTTTCAATGCAGGCGTGCAGAACTCCGAGGCCATGGCCCTGTCCGCCGCCCTGCTCGCCGTCGCGGGCGAGCTCACGCAGCGCATCCATGACGGGGTGGAGGCCCGCGGCTTCGAAGGGCTGCGGCCCGCGCACGGGTTCGCCTTCACCCGGCTCGCCCCGGACGGTGCGACGGTCACCGAGCTCGCCGCCCATCTGGGCGTGACCAAGCAGGCCGCGAGTCAACTCGTCGACGAGATCGTGCGCAAGGGATACGCCGAGCGGCGGCCCCATCCCGGTGACGCGCGCGCCCGGCTGGTTGTGCTGACCGAGCAGGGGTGGGCCTGTACGCGGGCCGCGGAAGAAGCGGCGGCGGAGGCCGTGCAGCCGTGGGTCGAGTTGCTCGGGGAGGGTGAAGTCCGGGCGCTGCGGGAGCGGTTGGTGCGTATCGCGCCCTACGGGCCCATCAAGCCCGTCTGGTGACGATTCGTCAGTACGCGTCCGTGTCGTCGTCGGCTATCACTGGAAGTTTTTGCTGACGCGTACTTCACAGTTGCACTACTCGATCGTAACTTGACAAGTGAACAGCATCCTCGTGATCCGGATCACAGGGCGTACGTCGTCGCAACTCCCTTGAGCCGCAAGGAGATCACTCGATGCTGCCCTGGAAGCGAGTGGCCAGATCCCTGGCCGCGCTGCTGCTGACCGCCGCCGTCCTCGTCACCCCTGCCGCCACCGCACAGGCAAAGGCCGTCCCCAGCTCGGGCTGGAACAACTACTCCTGCAAGCCCTCCGCCGCCCACCCCCGCCCCGTTGTCCTCGTCCACGGCACCTTCGGGAACTCCGTCGACAACTGGCCGGCCCTCGCTCCGTATCTGAAGAAGCGCGGCTACTGCGTCTTCTCGCTCGACTACGGCCAACTGCCCGGCGTCCCGCTCTTCCATGGCCTTGGCCCGATCGACAAGTCGGCAGAGCAACTCCGGGCCTTCGTCGACAAGGTGCTCGCCGCGACCGGCGCCGCCGAGACCGACCTCGTCGGCCACTCGCAGGGCGGCCTGATGCCCCGCTACTACCTCAAGTTCCTTGGCGGAGCCGCCAAGGTGAACGCCCTCGTCGGCCTCGGGCCCAGCAACCACGGCACCACGCTGAACGGTCTCACCAACCTGCTGCCGTACTTCCCCGGCGTGGGCGACCTGCTGTCCAAGGCCACGCCGTCCCTCGCCGAGCAGACGGCCGGCTCCGCCTTCCTGGCCAAGCTCAACGCGGGCGGCGACACGGTGCCGGGTGTCGACTACACGGTCATCGCCACCAAGTACGACGAGGTGGTCACGCCGTACCGTTCGCAGTTCCTCGACGGCCCGAACGTACGCAATGTCCTGCTCCAGGACCTGTGCGCGACCAACCTCTCCGAGCATGTGGCGCTCGGCCTCTTCGACCGCATCGCCCACCACGAGGTGGCCAACGCCCTCGATCCGGCACACGCCACCCCGACCACCTGCGCCTCCGCCTCGGGATAGCCGATCACCGACCGGGGCGGTGGCCCGTCGCTGCGATCAGGTCAGCCCACCCAGCGATAGCGCCGCTCCGGCCGCCCCGCCCCTCCGTACCGGAGTGTCACCTCGGCTCGGCCCGTGTCCGCGAAGTACTCGAGATAGCGGCGGGCGCTCACCCGCGACAAGGTGCCCTCCTGGGCGCACTCCGAGGCGGACAGGCCCTCCGGGTGGGCGCGCAGGGTGCGCTCGACCAGCTCCGCGGTGTGGGCGGCGAGGCCTTTGGGCAGCTCGCGGGAACCGGGCGGACGGGTGCCGAAGATCTGGTCGACGTCCTGCTGGCGGGCCTCGTCGAGCCCGTCCAGGCGGGCACGCAGCGCGGCGACGTGGCGCAACTGCTCCTGCAAAGCAGCCCGGTTGAACGGCTTGAGCAGATAGTGCAGGGCTCCCGCGCGCAGCGCCGCCCGCACGATCTCGGCGTCCCGGGCCGCCGTGATGAACAGGACGTCCACCGGCTCGCGTTCGGGATCGCGTTCCTCCGCGGCGCGCAGCTCGCGCAGTACGCCGATGCCGTCCATGTCGGGCAGATAGACGTCGAGGAGTACGAGATCGGGGCGCAGCCGCTCCACTGCGCGCAGCGCTTCGGCGCCGCTGTGCGCCACCCCGACGACCGTGAACCCGTCCGTCGCGGACACATACCGGCTGTGCAGCTTGGCGACCATGAAGTCGTCATCCACGACCAGCACCTTTGTCACGGCCGAAGGCTAAGCGCGCGACCACAAGGACCACAACGTTCCTTGGTTCCGGAAGGGAGACAGCTCGTTAACACACGGGCAACATGTGGGCCACCTCACATCCCCACAGGGCTCTGACGTACTGAACCGTACTCAAACCGACGTACCGACAGGTGGTGGCTCACGTGCGCCTGCGCACTCCCCTGGCCCTGCTCGGGGCCGCTGTTCTCCTGCTCGCGGGACCGCCGCTGCTCACCACGGGCAGCGGCGCCGAGACCGGCACCCAGATCCCGGGCCTGCGCTTCATGGTCCCCAACACGCCCGGCGGCGGCTACGACATCACGGCCCGTACCGCCGCCAAGAACGCCGAGGACGCCGGACTCACCCACAACATCGAGGTGTTCAACCTGCCCGGCGCCGGCGGCACCGTCGGCCTCACCCGGCTCGTCGGCGAGCACGGCAACGGAAAACTCGCCATGTCCATGGGCCTCGGCGTCGTCGGGGCCGCCCGCTCCAACGACGCGCCCAAGACCCTCGGCGACACCACCCCGATCGCCCGGCTCACCGAGGAGCAGGACGTCGTCGTGGTCGCCAAGGACTCCCCGTACAAGACCATCGACGAGCTGATCGAGGCCTGGAAGAACGACCCGGGCAAGCTGCCCGTCGGCGGCGGTTCCTCACCCGGCGGGCCCGACCATCTGGCGCCGATGCTGATGGCGCGCGCGGCCGGGATCGCTCCGAAGGACGTCAACTACGTGCCCTTCGACGGCGGTGGCGAGCTGCTCGCCTCGATCCTCGGCAACAAGGTCGCGTTCGGCGTCTCGGGCGTCGGCGAGTACCTCGACCAGATCAAGTCGGGAGAGCTGCGGCTGCTCGCGGTCACGGGACCCAAGAGGGTCGACGACCTCGACGCGCCCACGCTCAAAGAAGCCGGCTACGACGTGAACTTCACCAACTGGCGCGGCATCGTCGCCCCGCCCGGCCTCTCCGAGGCCGAGCGCGACAAACTCACCAGCCTGATCAGCGAACTGCACGACTCCCCGGAGTGGCAGGAGTCCCTGAAGAAGAACGGCTGGGACGACGCCTTCCTGACCGGCGACAAGTTCGGTGCGTTCCTGAACGCCGAGGACAAGCGCGTGGTGTCCGTACTGAAGGAGCTGGGGCTGTGACCGCCACCACCGAGACCAAGGAGACCGAGGCTCCGGAGCGCAGGTCCTGGCTGCGCGAACACTCCGAACTCGGCGTCTGCGTCCTGCTGCTGGCCCTCGGCGTGCTCGTCCTGACCGACGCGCTCACCATGGACGTCGACATCGCCCAGCGCGGCCCCATCGGACCCAAGACCGTACCGATCGTCGTCGGCATCGGCCTGCTGGTCATCGCCGCCCTGCTCGCCGTCGACGTACTGCGCGGCGGACGCGGCCAGGCCGAGACCGGCGAGGACATCGACCTCTCCGAACCCGCCGACTGGCGCACGGTGACGCTCCTGGCCGGGATCTTCCTCGCCACCGCCGTCCTCATCGAACCGCTCGGCTTCCCCATCGCGGGCGCCCTGCTCTTCTGGGGAGCCGCCTTCGCGCTCGGCAGTCGGCGCATCGACCGCGACCCGCTGATCGCCGCCGGACTCTCCTTCGTCACCTACGCCGTCTTCAACAACCTGCTCGGAGTGCCGCTGCCCGGCGGCCCCCTGATGGGAGTGCTGTGACATGGATGCCCTCAACTCCCTGCTGGACGGCTTCGGTACGGCCCTCACCCCGCTGAACCTGCTGTGGGCGGCCATCGGCGTGCTCCTCGGGACGGCCATCGGTGTGCTGCCGGGCATCGGGCCCGCGATGGCGGTCGCGCTGCTGCTTCCCGTGACGTACGGGCTCGAACCGATCGGCGCGTTCATCATGTTCGCGGGCATCTACTACGGCGCGATGTTCGGCGGCTCCACGACCTCCATCCTGCTCAACACCCCTGGTGAGAGCGCCGCCGTGGTCGCGGCCATGGAGGGCAACCCGATGGCCAAGTCGGGGCGCGGCGCACAGGCGCTCGCGGCCGCCGCCATCGGCCACTTCGCGGGCGGCATGATCGGCACGATCCTGCTGGTCGCGCTCGCCCCGACCGTCGCCGACCTCGCCGTCGACATCGGCGCGCCCGACTACTTCGCCATCATGGTCCTCGCGTTCATCGCCGTGACCTCCGTGCTCGGTTCATCGCGTATCCGCGGTCTCGCGTCCCTGCTGATCGGGCTCACCCTCGGCCTGGTCGGCCTGGACCAGATGACCGGACAGCAGCGCCTCACCTTCGGCTCGCTCCAACTCGCCGACGGCATCGACGTGGTGATCGTCGCGGTCGGACTCTTCGCGATCGGCGAGGCCCTGTGGGTGGCCGCCCACTTGCGGCGCAGGCCGCCCGAGCCGATCCCCGTGGGCCGTCCGTGGCTGGGGCGCGCCGATGTGAACCGCACCTGGAAGTCCTGGCTGCGCGGCCCGGCCATCGGCTTCCCGTTCGGCGCCATCCCGGCGGGTGGCGCAGAGATCCCCACCTTCCTCTCGTACGTCACCGAGAAGCGGCTGTCGAAGCACAAGGACGAGTGGGGCAAGGGCGCCATCGAGGGCGTCGCGGGACCGGAGTCGGCGGCATCGGCCTCGGCGGCGGGCACGCTGGTGTCGATGCTCACCCTCGGCCTGCCGACCACGGCGGTCGCGGCGGTGATGCTGGCCGCCTTCCAGCAGTACGGCATCCAGCCCGGGCCACTGCTCTTCGAGCGCGAACCCGACCTGGTGTGGGGCCTGATCGCCTCCCTGTTCGTCGGCATGGTGCTGCTGCTCGCGCTCAACCTGCCACTGGCTCCGGTGTGGGCGAAGCTGCTGCGCATCCCACGCCCGTACCTGTACGCGGGGATCATGTTCTTCGCGGCCGTCGGTGCGTACGCGGTCGGCGGCGAGGTCATCGATCTCGTCACCCTGCTGATCATCGGCCTCATCGGCTTCGGCATGCGGCGCTACGGCCTGCCGATCCTGCCCGCAGTCATCGGCGTCATCCTCGGCCCCAACGCCGAGCAACAGCTGCGCCGCGCCCTGCAGATCAGCGACGGCAGCGTCAGCGGACTGGTCAACACGCCCTTCGCGATCACGGTGTACGCCGTGATCCTGCTGATCCTCGGCTGGCCACTGCTGAGGAAACTGGTCGTACGGCGGCGTAGCGTTCAGGCATGACCGCAGGTATGACGCAGGTATGACCGCAGGCACGACTGACGACATCCGCCTCGCCGAAGCCGGCGACGAGCCCGCCGTGAAGGCCGTGATCGACGCGGCGTTCCAGCCCTACATCGAGCGCATCGGGGTCGTACCCGTGCCGATGGAGGCGGACCACGCGGCGAACATCGCGGCGAGGCGGGTGTACGTCACCGGGGATCCGATCGTGGGCCTCCTGGTCCTGGAGGCCCACGAGGATCATCTGTACCTCGACATCATCGCCGTCCACCCGGACGCCCACGGGCAGGGCGTCGGGCGGCGGCTGCTCGCGTTCGTGGACGCACGCGCGCGTGCGCTCGGCCTGGCAGAGGTCAGGCTCTATACGAACGCGATGATGTGGGAGAACCAAAAGCTCTATCCGAGGTACGGGTACGAGATCATGGAGCGTCGTGTGGAAGGGCCGTACGACCGGCTCCACTACCGCAAGCGGCTGGCGCCCTGACAGTTCTCATCGCTTCGGCGCTGGAGACCTGGTGGTTCAGCGGGTCAGCCACTTCACCTCGTACGCGCCCAGGTCGAACCGCTCGCCGTCGACCTCGGTACTGATCTTCCGGTCGAGAGTGTTCACCACGAGGACCGCCTTGTCGTCGGCGAGAACCCGTACGTCCGGCGCGCTGCCGACGGCGACGGACACCTGCTCGTACTCCGTGCCCGGCGGGAACTCCCTGTTGAAGCGGGAGACGAGGTCGAGCATCGGCAGGGCCTTGCCGCCGTCGGCGCTGTCGGTGGGCGTCCACAGGCAGCCGGCGCAGTCGGCGCCCTTCTCCTTCTCGGGGTTCCAGTAGAAGGCGGAGGTGGTGCCGCCGCGGGCCATCGCGATCATTCCGGAGGCCTGGACGGCGCCGCGGTGGGTCTCGGACCAGTCGTCCCGCTCGTCGTCGGCGTCGGACGGTTCGACGTAGTACTCGGCCCACCACAGCGGCAGATCGCCGGTCCGCTCGCGCACCCAGCGGCTGACGACGGTGAACTTGTCGGTGGCGGCGAACTCATCGGGCAGCAGCTCGTCGTCCCTGGTGTAACTGGAGCCGTCCACGACGACGAAGTCCGCGCCCGTCTTGTTCTTGTTCCAGTAGTCGAAGGCGTCGAGGACCCGCTGGTCCATGGCGCCCCACGGACCCTTCACCGTGGGCGAGGCATCTTCCGTCTGGCGCGGGTCGAGGCTGTCCATCACCAGGTACGGGCCGCCGACCTGGATGTCCTCGTTGACAGCCTTGAGCGCCTTGTAGACGAGGTTGTAGAGCTCGGTGTAACCCTCGTAGTCCCAGCGGGCCTCGGCGTCGTTCCAGAAGCCCTTGAACTCGTTCCAGACGATGAAGTGGCGTACGTCCGGATAGCGCTTGGCGACGGTCGCGGCGAGCGCGGCGTAGTCGTCGAAGTGCTCGGGCCGCGGGGCGGTCTCCAGGGCCTGCTGGCTCCAATTGGTGTTGTCGGTCCCTGACTTGCCGCCCTTCATCCAGTCCGGAGCACAGCACAGGGTGACCACCGGAGTGCCGCCCGACTCCCGGACGAAGTCGATGCGCCGGTCCATGTCCTCGAAGTCGTAACGTCCCTTGACCGGCTCGGGATTGTCGGCGCCCCAGCCCATGATGTGCTGGATCTGCGGCAGCGGCTGCTCCCCGAGGCGCTCCGCCACCCGCCGCGTGGCGGCGCCGCTGCCCTCGTCGGCGCTGAACTGGGTGTGGGTGAAGCCCCAGCCGACGTCCGGTCGCGTCTCCTCGGGAGGAACGGCGGGCGTGCCGTGCACCTTGTCGCCGTCACGGGTCGTACCGGCGGCGCTTCCACCGTCCCCGGGCAGCGTGTTGATCAAGGTCAGTACCAGAGCCAGTGCCGCCGCGCCCACACCGAGCAGCGCGGTGAGCCGCCACCGCCGTGCCCCCGAATTCCACCCATGACGTCCCATCAAGGACAACAGTAGTGGCGGGGATGGGTGGTTGGGATGGGTTCCGGTGCACAGCCTCGTAACAGGACGGAGGGGATACACGAGGAGGCCGGCGCACACCGGACACTCGGGGTCCTCCACGGAAACCGGGTGCATGGGACGCGCGCGTGACGGATCATGGCGACATGTCTGTGAACCCACACGACGCACTGCCGATCCGGCTCAACGTCGACGACAGCGACTCTCCGTCGGACGTCGTCGACGCGCTGTTCCTCGGCCGCTTCGCGACGGGCGAGCAGCCGCACTCGCACGCGGTGAACATCGACCGCGTACGGTCCGGGGCGACACTGTTGCCGCCGGGCGCCAAGGTGTTGCGGTCCGCCCGCGACGACGACCGCAGCGCGACGCTCGCCGAGGGCGACGGCTGGACGGTGCTCATCTCGCGCTGGAACCGCGGTGCCGATGTCACGGTCACCGCGACCAGCGAGGAGCTGGCCGCGAAGGTGCTCGGCCAGGCCACGGACGGTGCGGAGGACGAGCCCGAGCCGCAGCCGGAGAACGTGACGATGGGCTTCTGGTACGTCTCGCCCAGGCGCGGCCCGCACCGTACGACCCGGCAGATCTCGGCGGGTACGTGGGACGAGATCCGCCCGAACTACACGGCACCGGTCGCGGACGCAATGGATCACCTGATGAAGACGACCCCGGAGGACATCGCGGGCCGTCTGCTCCTGCTGCACGGCCCGCCCGGTACGGGCAAGACGTCGGCGCTGCGCACCCTGGCCCGCTCCTGGCGCGACTGGTGCCAGGTGGACTGCGTCCTCGACCCGGAGCGCCTCTTCTCCGACGTCGGCTATCTGATGGACATCGCGATCGGCGAGGACGACGGCACCGCCAAGGGCCGCTGGCGGCTTCTGCTGCTGGAGGACTGCGACGAGCTGATCCGCGGCGAGGCCAAGCACACCGCGGGCCAGGCGCTGTCGCGCCTGCTCAACCTCACGGACGGCCTGCTCGGTCAGGGCCGCAACGTCCTGGTCGGCGTGACGACGAACGAGGACCTGGAGCGCCTCCACCCGGCCGTCGTCCGCCCCGGCCGCTGCCTGGCCCGTATCGAGGTCGGCCCGCTGACCCACCGCGAGTCGGTGAACTGGCTGGGCACGGAGGAAGGGATCGGCCGCGAGGGCGCGACGCTGGCCGAGCTGTACGCCCTGCGCCGGGGCACGTCGCCGACATCGGTGCCGGGGGCGCGCGAGGGCGCGGACGCGGGCCTCTACCTGTAGGCCACATATTCAGGCCACGCACGGCTATCTCACCTGGTGCTTTGATGATGGTATGACTCTGTTCGTGGGCACGTCCGGCTGGCAGTACAAGGACTGGCGCGGAGTCCTGTACCCCGCCGGGCTGCCCACGCGGCTCTGGCTGGAGGAGTACGCGGCACGGTTCGCCACGCTCGAGATCAACAACGCCTTCTACCGGCTGCCGTCGCGGGAGACCTTCGAGTCCTGGCGCGACCGCACCCCGCCGGACTTCGTCATCTCCGTCAAGGCGAGCCGCTTCCTGACCCACATCAAGCGCCTACAGGACCCCGAGGAACCAGTACACCGCCTGATGACCCACGCCACCGGACTCGGCGACCGCCTGGGCCCGATCCTCCTCCAACTCCCACCCACACTGCACGCCGACCCGGCCCTCCTCGACACCTGCCTGGCCTGCTTCCCACCCGGTACCCGAGTAGCCGTCGAACCCCGCCACGACTCCTGGTGGACCCCCGAGACACGCGAGGTACTGGAGTCCAACCACGCCGCCCTCTGCTGGGCCGACGCCCTCTCCCGCCCGGTAACCCCGCTATGGCGCACCACAGACTGGGGCTACCTACGCTTCCACGTAGGCCGAGCCAGCCACTGGCCACACTACGGCCGCCGTTCCCTGGCGACCTGGACACACCGAATCGCAACCACCTGGCCCGACAACCAGCAGATCTACACGTACTTCAACAACGACCCCCACGCA
Organism: Streptomyces pseudoechinosporeus; assembly: GCF_054783935.1. NCBI lineage: Bacteria > Bacillati > Actinomycetota > Actinomycetes > Kitasatosporales > Streptomycetaceae > Streptomyces > Streptomyces pseudoechinosporeus. The sequence continues at coordinate 471,706 of NZ_BAAGPS010000001.1, read as the reverse complement.
GCAGCAGTCCAGGACGCCCTGCTTTTCGCCCGGTTGGCAAGGGCAACGGGCCTGACGGTAACGCGAACTCCGCAGCAACTGAGCGCCCAGTGAAGGGGTGCCCCAAGGGGGCGGGAATGACAGGTCGTGTCTCGGCTGCGGGTTGTGGGTGGCTGGTCGCGCCGTTCCCCGCGGGGTGCCTCCGGCGGTGGGGCGGGTGCGGGTTCGTTGTGGTTGCTCGCGCAGTTCCCCGCGCCCCTTTGGGGCCGGTGGGTGGGTCGGGGCCGTGGGCCGGTGCGTCAGCCCGTCGCAGGCCGGGCGTACGGCCCGGTGTTGGTACACGGTCCTGGTTCTCCGAGACCGAACCTAAGCGACGGGCATACGACGCACCGGCCCACGGCCCCTCCCGCCGGTGGGAGGGCGCGGGGTTCGTCGTGGCTGGTGAGCATGGTGGCCAGCGGTTCCGGGAGCGCCCCTTCAGGGGCGCGGGGAACTGCGCGACCAGCCACGATGGACCCGCAGCATACGAACCAGCCGACCCGCGGAGCGCCTACCCCCGGTCCCCGTAAACCGCACGCAGCGCATCCCGAACGGCATCGAGCGCCACCCCCTCGGCGAGCCCGAGGCGGCGGACCCGCTCGGCATAAGCCCGAGCAGCGGACGCCGCCTCGCGCTCAGCCGCCGAACCCGCGGACGCGACAAACGTTCCGTTGCGCCCCCGAGTCTCGATGACCCCGTCCGACTCGAGCGCCCGGTACGCCTTGGCGACCGTGTTCGCGGCGAGGCCGAGCGACTCGGCCAGCCCTCGCACGGTCGGCAACCGATACCCCACCGGCAGCACACCAGCCCGCGCCTGCTCGGAAATCTGGGCGCGCACCTGCTCGTAGGGCGCAACCCCCGCACCGTCATCGATGTCGATCTTCAACGTCACAAGCCGATTGTCCCGCACCTCACGAAAATAAGAGGCACCCAGCCACACCCCCCACGTAGCGTCAACGACATGACAGTGATCGTCCGCGACTTCCGCCCCGCAGACGCCGAGGGCTTCGCCCGGATCCGGCAGCTGGCCCTCCCCTTCATGCTCTGCACGGCGGAGTCCATCGCCTACGACGTCGCGCACGCCCATCCGGACGCCCACTTCCAGCCCCTGGTCGCCGAGCAGAACGGCGAACTCATCGGCACGGCCCAGGTGAGCCTCGTGTACGACAGCCCTCAGCCGGGCCAGGGCTCCCTGAACGTGTATGTGCACCCGGAGCGCGAGCGCCGAGGCGCCGGCTCCCTGCTCGTGCGCACGGCAGAGGAGCGCCTGACCGCCCTCGGCGCGACGAAGCTCTTCTCCTACGTAACGGACACCCCCGCGAACCGCACCTTCGCAGAGAAGCGCGGCTATCACCCAAGCCGCTCCGCGCACTTCCTCCGCCTGGACCTGGCGAACGGCACGCTGCCGCCCCTCCAGGAGACACCCGCGGACATCGAACTCCGCACGGGCGCGGACTTCGCAGACGACCCACGCCCCCTGTTCGACCTGGACGCCGAGACGCTGGCGGACGAACCGAGCGACATCACGCACGAGTTCACGGACTACGAGGCCTGGCTCCGCGAAACCTGGCACCACCCCCTCCTCAGCCACGAACTGACCTCGGTCGCCGTCGTCGACGGCCGCCCCGCCGCCTTCAGCGCGGCCCGCACGGACGGCGGCACCCGGTACGGCACCGTAATGACGGGTACCGCACGCGCCCACCGGGGCCGCGGCCTGGCCAAGCTCGCCAAGAACGACTCCCTGCACCGCGCCCGAGCCGTCGGCTGCACAGAAGCGTTCACGGGCAACGACACCGGCAACGGCCCGATGCTCGCGATCAACAAGTGGTTCGGCTACGAGATCTGCGCCACGGAGGTGCACCATGTCCGCGAACTCGGCTGAATCCACCGGCCACTTGGACATCGTCCTCGTCAAGGGCGGCCGTACGAAGATCCGTTACGCCGCCGAACTGCTCGCCGACGACGGCACCCGGATCACCGTCCGCGCCCCCTGGTTCGGCGGCGTCACCCGCGACTTCGGCTTCGTACGGTTCGAGTCCGGCGACATCTTCACCGAGTACTACTGGCGCGACCGGTGGTATGCGGTGAAGGAGGTTCGCGACTCCACAGGCACCCTCAAAGGCTGGTACACCGACATCACCCGCCCGGCCACACTCTCCGGCACCGAACTGGTCGTGGAAGACCTCGACCTGGACCTCTGGCGCTCCGCGGACGGCAGGACCGTACTGCGCCTGGACGAGGACGAATTCGCAGCGAGCGGCCTGACGCACACGGACCCCGAGGCCGCGTCCGCCGCCGTCGCCGCCCTGGACGAGCTGGAACTCCTGGCCCGCGAGGGCGACTTCGAGGCACTCCTCGCATAGCCGCAGGGCTCAACGCTCAGCACTCAGACGACCGCCACCACCGCATACCGCTCGTCCTCCACCTCCCGCCCCCACAGCAGCGCCTCGCCCGACAGCCGCTCCACACGAACGTCCCACACCAGGGGCACGAGTAACCCGGCCAGCCGGTCGGCGGGTATCCCCACCGGGCTCACCGTCCCCCACACACCCTCTATGAGGACGAGCCGTCCGCCGGGGCGGAGCAACCCGCGCCAGTGCCGCAGGACACGCTCGGGATCGGGCAACGCCCACAGCACATGCCGTACGAGCACGACGTCGAACCGCTGCTCGCCGACCGGCGGAGCGACCGCGTCGCCGACAAGGAAGACGGCATCGCGGCCGGCCAGCTTGGCGCGGGCCAGGTCGACCATGCGAGGCGAGAGGTCGACGCCGGTGACCCGATGGCGCTGCTCGGAGGCGAGAAGCGACAGGCTGCCGGTGCCGCAGCCCAGGTCCAGTACGTCGGACGGGCCGCGTGGCAGCCAGCCGCGCAGCCGGGCCGCCCATGCCTCGCGCACGGCGGGGTCGCGAAGCCCGTGGTCCGGCTCCTCGTCGAAGGTGGCGGACTCGGCGTCCCAGTCGACGCCGGCCCATGTCTCGCGCTCACTGTTGCTCGTCATGTGCTCAGAGTGACACCCACCACTGACAACGCCGGGCCCGAGCGTGACGACCGCCACGGACACCACGGGCCTCGGGGTGACCGCCGCCACAGACAGAGGGCCATCGATGAGTCACGCTCCCCGGAACGGTCTACCCATACAACCGCGATACCGGTAGACCCAAGGAGGCAGCCATGCGCCGCGTGACCTTGCAGAAGCCCCTCAAGAAGTCCGACTCCCGCCGCGTACGGGAAGAGGCCGACACGCGCCCCGCCGAGCGCCCGGAAGTCCGAAAGGACATCCAACGCACCTGGTGGCCGGACGGCTGACCCGCCCGGCCACCAAATCTCCAACGCTGAAGCAGCGCATGACATGCGTGTGGATGGACACGGCTCCAGCCCCTACGCCATCGTCAAGAACCGCTGCACCAGCGAAGCCAGCAGCACCGCCAGCAGCGGCAGGGAGAACCAGAAGCTGCTCTGCAGCCACTGCAGTTGCCGCACGCTCGGCCGGACGGCCACCCGTACCACCTCGCGCGTCGTCAGCAGCACGAGCAGTGCGATCGCCGCGAGTCCGCCCACGACCGACCAGGGTGTCCAGGTGACCTGAGGACCGATCGGTCCGGGATCGGCTTTCGGGACGTTGCTCTCCGGCTGCTCGCGCATCGCGTACACGGTCGCGTCCTTGTTGACGAAGACCTTCCGCAGTTCCTCGCGTTCGTCGAGGTTGCGGATGAGCCGGGTATCCCAGCTCGCCGAGTAGCCCACGTCCATCTGGAGGGAGATCACCTGGCTGCGGTTGATCATGAGGTACGAGTTCGGGCCCGCGTCCTTGAGCGACTTGACCAGCCCGGACACCAGCACGGGATCGGGCGGCGCGAGCGTCGGAACGTACTCCACCCGCTCCATGTCCCTCGCGCCCCAGGGCATCGCGGGCGTCACGGTGTTGACCGGGTCGTCGCTCAGCCACAGCAGTCGTGCGGTCGGCTTGTCGTGCTCGTACACGTACTCCATGGCCGCGATCTCGCCCGGCCGGACCCGCTCGAAGGGCTCGTTGCCCCAGCGGGCCACCAGGAAGCCGCCGACCAGGACGAGGCCCGCCATCAGGGCGGCGAGGGGGGCGAGGCTGAGCTGGTCGCGCTCGCGTTCCTTCGCGGTGACCCCGGTGCGCGGGAAGAGGGCGAGTCCGGCGAGCAGGGCAGCGCCCGGCAGGGCGAACATGAAGACGCGCAGGGCCATTTCGCCGCCGTACGACTGCATGCCGAAGCCCAGGAACGGTACGAAGGTGAGGACGAGCAGGGAGCGTTCGCGGTACTTGTGGTCGCGGCGCCGCCACCAGCCCCAGCAGGCGAGCGCCATGACCGAGCCGGCGAGCGCCACGCGCGCGTACAGCACGAGTTGGTGGGTCGAACTGCCGCCCTCGATACGGCCGGAGACCGACGACGACACATTGCCGCCGACGCCGCCGAGCCCGCCGAACAGCTCGTCGAAGTGTCCCCGCCAGTACGGCTCGGCGAGGAAGCCCACCCAGACGGCGACCATCACGGCGAACAGGATGGGCAGTCCGCGCAGTTCGGAGCGGCCCACCAGGACGAGGACCGCGAGGACGCCCAGCATCACGAACGGGGTGAGCTGGTGGGACGGGACCGTCGCCGCGAACAGGCCGATCAACACCATGAGCAGCACGGCCCGTTGGCGCCGGTCGGTCGGCTCGACCTCCAGCTCGCCGGGCCGCCGCTTGGTCCACAGCACGCGCGGCGCCCGGAACCACACCAGCAGGATCGCCACGAAGACGATGTAGAGCAGGTACGTGAAGCCCTGCGGGGAGAAGTAGTCCTGGCCGACCCAGCCGCTGAGCACGAAGATCCATACGCCGGTCCACTTGGCGCGCCAGCTCGCCCGCATATGGCGTACGAGGAGGAACATCGGGGCCAGATAGAGGAGTTGCATGGCCGTCGGCCACCAGCGGATGACCTCCGTGAGGTCGTCGACCCCGCAGGCCTTCGCGACGAACGCGGCGGCCGCGAAGAAGCCCGGCCAGCTCCAGCGTGCGTCCAGGTCGGGCACGGCCGAACCGGTCCGGTCGATGTACTCCAGGAACCCGAGGTGCTGCCAGGCCGTCGCGAACCGTGGCTCCGTCTCGATCACTGCGGGCAGCGCGTGCAGCGACACCACGGTGACCAGCAGGGTGACCAGGAGCAGCCCTCGGTGCTCGCGGCTGCGCCAGAGCAGCGAGGCGAACACCGTGACCAGCAGCGCGGCCCCGGCCAGCGTGGGCACGGGCAGGACGGACACCAGGCCGAGCCCGCCCATCCGGTCGAGATCCCGCTCGCCGAGGCCGAACACGGGTACCCAGTACAGGATGAGCGCAGCGGTCAGCAGACAGCTGAGGACGACGCCGACGCGGGTGGGCCGCAGCCGCTCCCACGGGGACGGGGTCGGGGTGGATGCCGGGGACGGTGGCGGTTCGGACGGCGCGCCGGTCCCGCGTTCCCGGCGTACGAGTGCGGATGTGCCGGAGGACGGTGCCTCGGCCTCCTGCTTGGACTCCGGCTTGGCGTCGGGCTCGGGTTCGGCCCTGGAGTCTGTGGCCTCCGGTTTGGCTTCGGCCGGGCCCAGGGAGGCCTCACTGCCCGGTTCGCGCTCCTCGACGGGCAGGCCCAACTCGGAGCGGGGCGCGGGGAGTTGGAGGGACGCCTTGAGAGCCCAGGTCGGCCGATGGTCCGGTTCGTCGTCGGGCCCGTGGTCCGGCCGTTGGTCCGGTGGAACGGGCCACTGCACCGCCGTCCCGGTGGGCGGTGTCCCCGGCCCGGGGCGTACGTCCGGCCGGCGCTCCTGGTGGTCGAAGTCGAGGTGCACGCCGAGCGCCAGGGTGTCCTGGTCGAGCCGTTGCGCCCAGACGGGGCCGCGGCCTTTCTTCGGCTCGCTCGTGCTCGGCGCGGGGACCTCGCGGGCGCCCAGGTCGGCCAGGTCGCCGTCGGGCGCCGCGTCCTCGGGCACGTCGGCCGGCGCGGTCCTGATGACCCGGTACAGCCTGGGTGAGGCGATCGCCACGATCACCGCGAGGGCGGCGACCTCCGCGACGCCCGCACCGGTGAGGCCCATGGTTGGAAGCAGAATCACCGTGAGACCGAGCACCAGCACGCACAACAGGCCCTGCAGCCATGCGAGTCCGGCGGTACGGCTCTGCGCGCGCAGCACCGCGAAGTACGTCTCCATGACGACCCGCAGCACCCCGCCGACCGCGAACCAGCGCAGCAACGGGGTCGCCGCGTCCGCGTACCCCTGGCCGAACACGCCCAGGACGAACGGCGCCCCGAAGAACAGGATCGCGCCCACCGGCAGCATGATCCGCGCCATCCGGACCAGCGCGGCCCGGGTGTTCGCGGCGAGCCGAGCCGGGTCGTGCGAGCCCTCCACGGTGAGCGAGGCGCCCATGTTGATGGCCAGCAGATTGACGGTGCCGCCGATGGTGATCGCGATGTAGAAGTACGCGTTGTCGGCGGAGCTGACCTGCGCGGCGACGATCACCGGGACGAGGTAGACCACGGCGAGCGAGAACAGTGAGCCGGTGTAGTCGCCCGCGAGGAAGCGGCCGATCTCCCTCAGCGTCGGCGGCTGGGCGTGCTCCTCGGTCGCCTTCACATGCCGGGGCACCAGCCGCCGGAACACCAGCCAGCCCAGCGGCAGCACGGACACCGCGATGGCCGCGACCCAGGACACGAACACGCCCATCGTGGGGATCGCGGCGGCGAACAGCACCAGCAGCATCAGCTTGACCGCCGAGAACACCGTGTTGCCCACCGGCACCCACACCGCGCTGCGCAGCCCCGTCAGCACCCCGTCCTGGAGGGTGAGCACCGACCAGGCGACCACCGCCAGCACGAACACCAGCGCGTGCAGGGGATCGTGCAGGAAGCGGTAGGAGGGCCCCCACAGACCCAGCGTCAGCAGGAACAGGCCTGCCGCCACCGCCACGACCAGTGAACTTCCCGCGTACGTACGGAAGATCAGGCGGCCGGTGTCACGTCCCGCGACCGGGATGAACCGGGCGAGGGCGCCCGTCAGCGTCACAGCCGTCAGGCCCGCGAGGAGCTTCATTGCGGCGATCGCGGCGGAGCCCTGGCCGACCGCGTCCTCGGTGTAATAGCGGGCGGCGGCCAGCCAGTAGCCGAGGCCGAGGACGGCGGAGATCCCGGTGTTGAGCATCAGGGCATAAGCGTTCCGGAACAGCGGGCTGCCTCCGGATCCCTTGGAACCCCTGCCCAGTCCGGGCAGCCTCAGCCGGCGGCCGGACTGCTTCTCGGGCGCCTCGGTCGTGGGCGTGTCGGGCTGGGCTGTGGTCGTGTCAGACACGGGAACGGATGGCCTTCCGGCGGATCTGGCGTGCTCTGCGGACCATGGCGTACCCCTTGGTGAGGGCATGGTCCCTGGCGAAGGTGCGGGCGATCGCCTGGCCTTCGACCAGCCGCTCGAACTCCTCGATGCGGGTGGCGCGGCGCACGGTGACGCGTTGCAGGGCGTACGGACCCTGGCGGCGGTTCGCCAGGCGGTTGCCGACCGCGAGGGACTGGGCGAAGCCCGCCTCGCGCACCGTGCGGCGCACCCGGCGGCTGGAGTAGCCGTAGGGGTACGCGAACGAGGCGGGGCGGGTGCCGAGTTCGTCGGCGATGATCTGCTTGCAGCGCAGCAGCTCGAACCACAGTGCCTCGTCCGTGAGCTGGTCGAGCTGTGGATGCGTATGGCTGTGGCCGCCGATCTCGACGTCCGCGCCCGCGAGTTCGCGCACCTGGTCCCAGTCGAGCATCGTGTCCAGGGCGCCTCCGCTGTCGTACGCGCCGCGCAGCCAGCCCGTCGAGACGAACAGCGTGGCCGCGAAGCCGTGCTTGGCGAGCACGGGCAACGCATGCCGGTGCACGCCTTCGTAACCGTCGTCGAAGGTGACGAGGACGGGACGCTTTGGCAGCGGGCTCCCGGAACGCCAACTGTCCGCCAGCTGTGCGGTGTTGACCGGCGTGAACCCGCGCTCGTCCAGCAGAGCCATCTGCTCGGCGAACGCCTCGGGCGCGACGGACAGCGCACGGGTCGCCTCGTTGGGCACGATGGAGACGGCGTGGTACATGAGGATGGGCACGGGAGTGCTCATACGGAACCACCCCCCTCTATCTCCACCACCGAAAACGTGGCGCCACCCCTGCGTGCCCGGATGCTGCCGAGTACGTACCCGCCCGCCGCCGTCACCACTCCGGCGACGATGGCGCCGGCGCGGCCCGCGCCGCCGGGGCGGGCGAGGAGGGCGTCGCGCAGGCCGCGGGCGACCCCGGCCGGCAGGACGCGTGTCGTGTAGCGGCGTTCGGACTCCAGGCCCTTGTCGGCGCCGACGCTTCGGGCGACCAGGGCCTTCGAGAGGCCTTCCGCGTACGTACGCGTGCGGAAGTACGCGAAGTGCTCGCGCACCTCGGGCACCCGGTGGTGGATCACCGCACGGTCGTCGATCAGCAGGATCGCGTCCGGCTGGGCGCGGGTGAGGCGGATGCACAGCTCCGTCTCCTCACAGCCCAGCGGACGCTTGTCGCCGTCACGCCCGATACCGGTCGCGAAGCCGCCCGCCACGTCGAAGGCGCTGCGGCGGAACGAGGCGTTGCCGCCCAGCACGTTCCGCACCTGTACGCGCCCCGGCGGCAGCCCCTTGTACGTACAGCCGACGACCCAGTCGAACTCCTCCGGGAACCACGCCGGGCGCCGGCCCGACGCCCAGATCGGAAAAGTCCGCCCGCCGACGGCCATCACCCGCGGATCCGTGTACGCCTCGGCGAAGTGATACAGCCAGTCGCGCTCGGCGACGGCGTCGTCGTCGAGGAACGCGATGACCTCACCGCGGGAGGCCGCGATGCCGGTGTTGCGGCCCGCGGACAGGCCGCGGGGGCCCGCGTTGGCGAGCACCCGCACCTCCCGCGTCTCTTTGTACTCCTTCGAAAGCCGGTCCAGGAGTGCCTGGTTGTGGTCCACGACCAGCAGCGTCTCCAGGGCGGGCCGGGACTGCGCCCGCACCGAGGAGACCGCCGCGAGGATGTCCTCCCAGCGGTCCTCGGTGTAGGCGCAGATCACCACCGAGATGTCGATCGTGCTCAAGACACCTCTCCTCGCGTGGAGTTGAGCGCGATCGCGTGCGCACGGCGTAGCGAACGCCGGTTGGAGCGCTCCTTGAGAATCACCTTGAGCACCCGCAGCCCGTCCCGTACGGCCCGCAGATTGCTCGCGCCGTGGATCCGCAGATACTCGTGGCTCGGTATCTCCTGCACCTTCAGCCCGGCCTTGACCACCCGGATGTTCATCAGGGTCTCCACCTCGAAGCCGGTGCAGTCGAGGTCGATCTTGTCGAGGCAGTGCCGCCAGAACGCGTTGTAGCCGTAGCACAGGTCGGTGTAGCGGGCGCCGAACTTGCGGTTGACGACCGTGCACAGCGCCCAGTTGCCCAGCTTGCGGATGGGCGTCATGTCGTCCGTGCCGCCGCCGTTGGCGAACCGCGAGCCCTTCGCGAAGTCCGCCCCGGAGACCAGCGCGGAGACATACGACACGATCTCGTTGCCGTCGGCCGAGCCGTCCGCGTCGACCATCACGATGATGTCGCCGGTGCAGGCCGCGAAGCCGGTGATCAGGGCATCCCCCTTGCCCTTTCCGATCTGCTTCACCACCTTGACGTCCGGCCACAGTTCGCGGGCCACTTCGACGGTGTTGTCGGTGGAATTGCCGTCGACGAGAACCACTTCGTGGATCCACGCCGGCAGTGTCTTGAACACGTAGGGGAGATTCTCCGCCTCGTTCATGGCGGGAATCACCACACTCACCGGAGGCGTGATCGCCAGGTGAGAAGAGATGGGCCGGTACTGACCGGCCGTGGACGGTTCCTGTCCCGAAACCGCTGGCTGCACAAAAGAACTCATGAGTCTGATCCCTCTCGTCCGGTGGACCGCCCGCCCCTGGGCAGTCCGGCTCTTTGTCCGGTTCGAAAGGGGGGTTCTCACTTACGGCATGCCGAAATAGAGCTCCGTACACGCCGGGTGAGCTGGCAAAGCTGGCCGACTGGAACAGCCGGTCGCGCGGCACGCGCCCCGGCACCACTTGTGGACACCGGGCACGGCACCCCCCTACCGCGCCCCGCTCCGGAACCATCGCGGTCCTTGAGCCCTCCCCTAGAGCCGCTTAGTGATGGAGACCGATGCGGGATGAAGACGTATGACGTTATTGACGATTGTGCGGCTATGGCAAGACCTGTAACGAGACCTCACGTTTTCGTTGGTTTGGCCGTTACCCGATTCCTCGAACGGATTTGTCCCATCCGCTTGAGGAGTTTGTCGGCCGGCTCGAACAACTCCGGCCGCGCCAGCACCGTGTTCCGCAGCGCCCGGACCGGAGCACGTCGCGCCCGGTGCCCGAGTGCCACCGGATGGCGGCGCGTCACCAGCCCTTCGGACACGAGGAGTTCCCGTGTCTTCAGGGAGTCCTTGTATTCCTTCTGCCCCCGGCCCAGATCCAGATAGGCGATACCGTCGGCGGCTGCCGCCTCGGCCATGCGCAGATGCAGGATGAGCCCGGGGGAGTATTTGGAGAATGCCGGATCGTACGCCGGGAACCAGCAGGCCAGCACACGCTCGGAACGCAGCCCGAAGTGCGCGGCGATCGGCTTGCCGTCCGCGTAGAGCACCGACAGGATCCCGGCGAACGACTCGGAGCGGCTGTGGAACAGCTGCCACACCAGCCGGGTGATCCAGTCATGCGCGAAGCGGTCGCTGCGTCCGGTCCTGCGGTACTGCGCCGACTTCCACGCCATCAGTGTGCGCAGCGCCGCGGGATCGCGCTCGTCGTGCACATAGCGCACCTCGCCGTGATCCCGGCCGAGCTTGCGCTCCTTGGCCAGCGTCGACTTCGTGAACTTCGGTGACTGGGCGCGCAGTTGGGTCAGATACGCCTCGTACCCCTGGTCTACGTCCATGACCGGGGACGGGAAGCTGCCGGTGGCCGCCGCCTCGAACGGCGTCTGGCCCTCGGCTAGGTGATCGAACTCCCACACCACGAGCCCGCAGGCCCGCAGCAACTCCCGGGCGTCCCAGCTGAACCCTGGCCGGTGCACCACGCCCTGGCAGTCCGAGACGCCGAGACCGATCGCCCGGCCGACGCCACTCGCGCCCCGCTGGAACGGGAAGAAGGCCGCGGGCTCCCCGTCCTCCCGGACCACCGCTATCCGTACACCCCGCCGGCAACGGCCCACCGCGAGCGCGAACTCCGGTGACAGGAACGGGTTCGCCAGTTCGGGCGAGCCGTTGAGATGGGCCTTCGACTGCAGAGCCGACCACGCCACCCGGTCGGCGGCGGTCAGTTCGCCGGGGCGGTACACGCGTATGTCCACGTCAGGAAGCCCGTCTTCTCACCGTACGGCCGCGCAGGCGCCGTACCACGACCAGCAGAAGCATGAGTGAGCTGAGCGCGGCAACGACCGCGATTCCGCCCCTGACCGACCACTGGTGCACCGCGAGCATGCCCTGGGCGACCAGGATGTTGACCGCTACCGCTGCGGACAAAGACGCCACGATGCGGCCGAACGGTTCCAGTCCACGCAAATTGGCGGCAACCGCGGTCCCGGGCGCGGCCAGCAGGAAGAACAGCGTGAACGGCGCGCGCAGCGGTGAGTCGATGTCGACGAGTGCCAGCACCGCACCGACCCCCGCGATCGCCGCGGCGGCCCCCGCGAGCAGCGGCAACAGGTCCCTCCCCGGATCCTGTTGCGGCGGCTCGTCTCTGCCTGTGGAAGATGCGCCTGATGAAGATGACTTGATACGCATGGTCTGCATTGGCGTCTTTGCCCCCCGAAGCGCCGGATGCCGGGCTTCAATGTCGCTCAGCGGGCATGGGGACGTCAAGATGCGGAAGCGTCAAGTACGAGTTCCCCGGAGGAATGGATCCTCCGGGGAACTGGCGATCATCTGGGGTGAGTTGGGGCTACGGGACGAGCTTCAGCAGCTTGTTGGGGGAGCCGCTGCCGGGGCTGGTGACCACGTTCGAGGTCGCGCCGGCCACCAGGGCCGAGGCCACCGTCGCGGGTGAGGCCGAGGTGTGGTTCGCCAGGTAGACCGCCGCGGCGCCCGCGACATGCGGGGTCGCCATGGACGTACCGGAGATGGTGTTGGTGGCGGTGTCGCTGGTGTTCCAGCCCGCGGTGATCGAGACGCCCGGCGCGAAGATGTCCAGCGAGGAGCCGAAGTTGGAGAAGCTGGCCTTGGCGTCCGTGTTGCTGGTCGCGCCGACGGTGATCGCCGAGGCGACGCGGGCGGGGGAGTACGAGGAGGCGTTGGCACCGGAGTTGCCGGCCGCGACCGCGTAGGTCACTCCGCTCGCGACGGAGTTCGCGACGGCCGTGTCCAGGGCGGTGGAGGCGCCGCCGCCGAGCGACATGTTGGCGACCGACGGGCCGCTGGCGTTCTCGGTGACCCACTCGATGCCGGCGACGACGCCCGCGGTGGTGCCGGAACCGGCGTTGTTGAGCACCCGCACCCCCACGATGTCCGCCTCCTTGGCGACGCCGTAGGTGGAGCCCGCGATGGTCGTGGCCACATGCGTGCCGTGACCGTTGCCGTCCTGCGCGGTGGTGTCGCCGTCCACGGCGTCGTAACCGTCCGCGGCGCGCCCGCTGAGTTCGGTGTGTGTGATCCGTACGCCGGTGTCGATGACGTACACGGTCACACCGCTGCCCGCCGAGTCCGGGTAGGTGTACGTGGTCGACAGCGGCAGCGCGGACTGGTCGATGCGGTCCAGGCCCCAGGGGGCGTTGGACTGCGTGGTGTCGGCGAGTTGCACCCGCTGGTTCTGCTCGACCGAGGCCACGGACGGATCGGCGGCGAGTCTCTTGGCCTCGGTCGCCGTGAGCGTCGCCGTGTAGCCGTTGAGCGCGGTGTCGAAGGTCTTCTTCACCGTGCCGCCGTACTCGTTGATCAGTTCCTTGCCCTGCGTGGAAGCGGCCTTGAGACCCGCGCTCTTCTTCAGCGTGACGATGTAGCTGCCCTTGATCGCGGTGGGGGAGTCCGCCGCGAGCACCCGGCCCTGAGCCGGAGCGGCCTGGGCGGGCAGAGCGGTGACCGCTGCCAGCAGGGCGGCGGTGGCGACCGTCGTGGTCGCGGCGATCCGGATCTTCTTGCTGCGCAGTTGTGCCATTACGAGGGAGTCCTCCTCTAGGCAGCGCGCGCCGGGGTGGGGCGCACGTCTGTGGGGGGTGCGCGCGTGATCGCGCGCACAACCAGGAGCGTTGCGTTCCGCTACCGGCTGAGACACCAGCGTGATCCCAACAGCCGTGCAGCTCAAGGGAGTTGAGGCTTTGTCATGTGTACGTCACGTGAAGGAAATGAAGCGCAGGGTGATGCGCGGTGTGACTCCCAGTAAGTCCGGGAAAGTATTGGCATGGACACTTCCCGTCAACTGTGTGCGGTGGTACGCAAGTTATGGCAGAGATCCTGCTAAAGGGAGGTTCCATGAGACGTTCCCGACTTACGGCATACGCCACCTCACTCCTCCTCGCCGCCGCTTTCGCCCTCACCGGGGCCACGGCGGCGCAGGCGTCGGAACAGGCCGCTGCGACCGGCTATGTGGCCCTCGGCGACTCCTACTCCTCCGGAGTCGGCGCGGGCAGCTACATCGGATCCAGCGGCGACTGCAAGCGCAGCACGAAGGCGTACCCGCACCTCTGGGCCGCCGCCAACTCACCCTCGTCGTTCCACTTCACGGCATGCTCGGGCGCTCGTACGGGTGATGTCGTGGCCAATCAGCTGGGCCCGCTCGGCTCCGGCACCGGTCTCGTCTCCATCACCATCGGAGGCAACGACGCCGGTTTCGCCGACGTCATGACGACCTGTGTGCTCCAGTCCGAGAGCGCCTGCGTCGCCCGCATCAACACGGCGAAGGCGTACGTCGACTCGACACTGCCCGGCAGGCTCGACTCCGTCTACTCGGCGATCAGCGCGAAGGCTCCGGAGGCCCATGTGGTCGTCCTGGGCTACCCCCGCTTCTACAAACTGGGCGGCAGCTGCGTGGCCGGCATGACCGAGGGCGAACGGTCCGCCATCAACAACGCCGCCGACTACCTGAACAGCGCCATAGCCAAGCGTGCCGCCGACCACGGCTTCACCTTCGGCGACGTCGTGCCCGCCTTCACCGGGCACGAGATCTGCTCCGGCAGCCCCTGGCTGCATAGCGTCAACTGGCTGAACATCGGCGAGTCGTACCACCCGAACGCGGCCGGACAGTCCGGCGGTTATCTGCCCGTGCTCAAGAGCGTGGCCTGACCGCCAAGTTGTGAGGCGCGCCTACGGCGTAGGGGAGGCCCCGTCCGTTGTCGGGGTCTCCGTCTCGCACGTCACCGAGAAGGCCACCGAGTCGGACGTCGTATGCACGGGGCTACGGACCTCGACACTCATCGCGTTCTCGTAGGTGCCGCCGTCGTTGTACGTCGTCTCCACATGATTGACCTGCTGGGACGTGTCGCCGCCGGAGAACGACAGCGTCTTCCAGCCCGGGTCCGAGGATTCCCCGCTCTGCGTCACCCAGCGGTAGTCGACCTCCGCCGGGGCCCGGCCCACCGTGATCGTCGCCGTGAACGTGGGCGCCTCGGCCTCCGGCAGCGGACAGGCGCCGCTGTACTGCGTGTTGGATCCCGACACCGATACGTCGACGGACTGAGGCGGAGGAGAACTCGTCTGGCCGCCGTCCGTCGAGCCACCGTTCGTGCCGTTCGTGCCCGAAGTCTCGCTGGTGGTCGTACCGCCGTCGTCGCCCCCTCCGCTCGTCCCGCCGTTGTCACCGCCGCCGTTGGTGGAGCCGCCATCGGCGGTTCCACCCGTGGTGCCACCGGTGGTGCTGCTGCTCTCTTCGCCCCCTCCGTTGTTATTGAGCAGGGCGTACGTCAGCCCCGCGAAGGCGAGCGCGAGGGCGACCAGGCCCGCGATCAGGACGACCGTGGCGCGCCGGGGGTGCGCGGGCTCCGCGGTGGTGGTCGTGGCGGTCGGGGCGCGGGACGGGATGGGAGCGGCGGGCGGGGTGTGCGGCGCGGGCGGGCCCGGCTGGGGGAGGGCGGCGACGGTCGGCGTGTAGGCGGCGGCTGTCGTACGAGGCGTGCCGCCCGCCGCGATGAGGCGCAGGTCCTCCTCGGCGGCCTCCCCCGAGAGCCGCTCGGCCGGGTCCTTGCGCAACAGGCCCTCGATGACCGGGGCCAGCGGGCCGGCACGGCGCGGCGGCGGCAGCTCCTCGTCGACGACCGCGCGCAGGGTGCTGAGCGGGGTGTCCTGGCGGAACGGCGAGTTGCCCTCGACCGCCGCGTACAGCATCACGCCCAGCGACCACAGGTCCGACTCGGGGCCCGGCGTGCGCCCCAGCGCCCGCTCCGGGGCAAGGAACTCCGGCGAGCCGATCACCTCGCCGGTCATGGTGAGCGCGGAGCTGCCCTCGACCATGGCGATGCCGAAGTCGGTGAGGACGATGCGGCCGTCGTTCGCCATCAGTACGTTGCCGGGCTTCACATCGCGGTGCAGCACCCCGGCCTCGTGCGCGGCGCGCAGGGCGGCCAGCACCTCGGCGCCGATGTGCGCGGTGCGCTGCGGCGCCAACGGGCCCTCGGCGTCCAGGAGATCGTAGAGGGAGATGCCGCGGACCAGTTCCATCACGATCCAGGGGCGGGCCTCCTCCATGGCCACGTCGTACACCGTCACCACGTTCCGGTGCGCGACCCGGGCTGCGGCCCAGGCCTCGCGCTCCAGGCGCGCGTACATCCGCTCCACCTCGGGGGTGGGCAGCCCGGCCGGGGCACGTACCTCCTTGACGGCGACCTCGCGGTGCAGCACTTCGTCACGGGCGCGCCAGACGGTCCCCATCCCGCCTTCGCCGAGCGGGGACAACAGACGGTAACGCCCCGCGATCACCCGTTCACTGCGTGCCTCATCCGACACGGACGCCCCCATTCGCAAACGCACCATTCTGAACAAAAGTAGCTCAACCCAGTGCGGTTGCCGCCCCCTGGAGCACCAATCCAGCCCCAAGGGCCACGACGAGGCACGCGGAACCGAGGGCGACGTTCCTGCGCACCAGCGCGGCCACCGGACCGCCGGTCCAGCGGGGGCCGTCGGCCAGCAGGCGGCTGACCCTGCTGCCCAGCTTGACCACGGCGACCGCGGCCGCCGTCAGAGTCAGGGCGAGTCCGACGCCGTACGCGAGGACGAGCAGGAACCCGAACCAGGCCTTGCCCAGCGCGGCGGCCCCCACCAGGACGACGACAGCCGAGGGGCTCGGCACCAATCCGCCCGCGAAGCCGAGCAGGATCGTGCCGCGCAGGGTGGGCGCGATCTCGTGGGTGTGGGTGAAGCCGCCGTGGGTGTGCGTGTGGGTGTGGTTGGCGTGGGCGTGCTTGTGATCGTGGCCGTGGGTGTGGTCGTGACCGTGGGTGTGTTGGTGATCGTGCTGCTCTGCGTGCGAGTGGGAGTGTCCGGTCGTGTGGGGTTCGCTGTGCGCGGGGGCTTCCAGGAGCGCCGCCGCACAGCCGTGCCCGGAGGTTCGGGCTTCGCCGGCCGCCTGGGCGTGTGCGAGTACGAGAGGGCGCTCGGGCTTCCCGGTGTGTTCGTGGGTGTCCCCGTGGTGATGGGCGTCGCCGTGCGCGTCCGTGTGTGGGTGGTCGTGCGGGCGCTCAGGTTCGTGGTCGTGATCGTGAGTGTGGCCGTGTTCGTGCCCGTGGTGGTGCTCATGGTCGGGCGTGGAAAGGTTCCCGTGCCCGTGCCCATGGGCCCGGTTCCGCCAGGCCTTTCGTACGAGTGTCAGGCCCGCCGCCGTCACCAGGACGCCGCTCGCGATGCCCAGCCACGTCACCACTGAGGGCGCGGCGGCCGAGCCGGCCGTGACCAGCAGGCCCAGCGCGACCACGCCCAGGGTGTGGGTGACCGTCACCGACGCGGCCAGGGGCAGTACGTCGCGCAGGCCGGCCCGGCCGCCGCGTGCCGCGGCCGTCGCGGCCATCAGTGTCTTGCCGTGACCCGGCGCGAGCGCGTGCATGGCGCCGAGGCCCACCGCGATGACCAGGGCCAGTGCCGCGAAGCCCGCGCTCAGGTCGTGGCGGGCCACCAGATCGTCCAGGGCGCGGGTGAACCGGTCGGCGCCGCGTGGGAGTACGGAGGAGGCGGGGGCGTCGGAGTTCTCCTCGGCGAGGGCGGGGCCGCCGGGGCGGGCCTTCAGGGACGCGGTCGCCGTGTCCTCCGGCGACTGCAGCAACTCCTCGGGGTAGCTGGTCAGTTCGCGGGACACGGACTTCGTGGGGACGTCCGAGGAGGTGAGGGTCATCCGGTCGCCTCGCGCGGTGACCTCGCGCCAGCCGGGGCCGTTGACGACGGAGGCGCGAAAGCCGACGGAGACCTCCCCCTCCGGCAGCGGCGCCGTCCAACGGCACTCCACCCGGAGCGTATCGAGCCCGGCCTGCCCGGGCCGCACACGTACGCGGCTCTCGCCGACCTTCAGCGCGACCTCGCGCCCGGCCACGGTCACCCGGCTCTTCCCGGCCGCCGTCGCGCACCGCTGGCGGGCCCAACTCTCTTTGCCCGCCTTGTCGATCTGAGGCTTGGCCTGGGTCGCCGGGATCTCCGCGAGGTCCTCCACGTGGTCGATCCGCAGCTTCTCGGGACCGATGACGAGTCCGTCGTATCGATTGACGGTGAAGTTCCCTAGCGGATGCGCGGCCGCCGTCCCTGTGGGGACGAGCAGCAGGGCGAGGGTGCCCATGAGAACGGCCACGCAGGCGGCGAACCGGCGACGGGGCAGGGGGTTCTTCAGGCCCTTGCGGCTCTTCCGGCCTGCGGCTGTGCTCACTTGGCACCGCCCAGCTCGTCCAGGGCCGTGCGGGCCGCTTTCGCGCCCACCGGGGAGAAGCCCGGGTTGAGTTCCAGCGCCGTCGACAGGCTGTCGCGGGCTTCCTTCTCGTTGCCGTTGGCGCTTTCGATCATGCCGCGGTGGTAGAGGAACGTGGCGTCGCGGTAGCCGGTGGCCGTGGCGCGGCGGGCGTAGGGGAGGGCTTCCTCGTCACGGCCGTTGACGTGGAGGGCCCAGGCGAGGGCGTCCGCGGTGTGCACGGTCTCGCGGCGGTCCCACTCCGCCCGCGCGGCGCGCAGGGCGGACTTGCGGTCGCCGTGGTCCGCCGCCGCGAGGGCCGTGTCGAGGTCGGCGTTGACGCCGTTCGCGCGGGCCAGCGCGGTCCACGCGTCGACCAGGGCGTACTGGTCGCGGGCCTTCGCCCGGTCACCCTCGCCGCCGCGCGCCTCGTACAACTCGCCGAGCGTGACCAGCGGGCCGGGCAGCGGAAAGCCGGCCACGACCTCCTCCATGCCGCGGATCGCCGCCGCCTGGTCGCCGTTCGCGGCCTGGGCCCGGGCGCGGCCCTCCAGGGCGGGGAGGTAGGTGCGGTCCGCTTGCAGCGCCCGCGCGTAGTGCTTCAGCGCGGTCTCGTACTCGCCCTCGCGCCAGGCGAGCTGGCCGAGCGAGGTCGCCACGTACGCCACGTCTCCGGGCGCCGTGGCACTGGTGAGCGCCTGCTCCAGGACGCGCCGCGCGGTGGGTACGTCGCCGCGCAGCTCGCGTACGTACGCGTACCGGGTGAAGACGGGGACGCCCGGGCGACGGGCGTCGGCCTCGTCGGAGGCCTTCAACGCCTCGTCGTAGCGGCCGAGTTCGACCAGGGCGTCGATCCGCGAGGACAATGCCCGCTCGTTATACGGGTTCTGCTCCAGCGCGTCGTCCGCGTACCGCAACGCCCCACGGAAGTCGTGCCGCGCCGCGGCCAGCGCCGCCCGGCCGGCGAGCGCGGGATCGTTGTCGGGCCGCAGCTTCAGCGAACGGTCCAGCGCACGCTGGGCCTGCGGATACCGCGACGGATCGCCGTTGGTGCGCGCCTGCTCGACGTACGCGACACCGAGCGTGGCCCACCCGTTGAAGTCCTTGGGCTGCGCCTTCAGATGCCCTTGAAGCGCGGAGATACTTTCGTTGAGACTGCCCCCGGCCAGCAACTCGGGCGCGGTCCCGGGCACGGAGGCCACGGCTCCCACCCCAGCGTCATCCCGAGACCCCATCACAACGGCCCCCGCGGTCATCGCCACAGCAAGAGCAACAGCACAAGCGGCCAGCCGCAGTGCCCGCGCCCGCCGCGATTCCGGCGCCGCCTCGGGGCGGCCCGGGGCAGTCGCGTCCTCGGCGGAATCCGGCGTGGGTTCCGTGGCTCGGGGCGTGTCCTCGCCCTCGGTGGGCGCGGGGGCGTCTGTGTGAGCCGTCTGCTGATCGGCCTCGGTGGCGCCGTCCTCGTTCTCGCGCGGGGACATGCCCTCTCCTCGATCTTCCGAAGGTGCGGTTGTGCGGGGTGAAGGCGCGGCCCGCGCCGTGGGGGGATGGGTGGTTGCGGGCCGCGCCAGTTTGTGGGTGGCTGAGCGGACTTGCCGAAGTCCGGGTGCGGTACCGCGCCCGTCAGGGGCGCGGGGCTGTATCCGATTTGCGGCTCCGCCGCGTGGGCGCGACCAGCCACAACGGACGCACAGCCTCGAACCGCATCTCCAGGGAGCGGCTAGTAATAGCCGCGAATCCGGCGGCGGCTGCGCCACCACATGAGGCCGGTGCCGATCAGCAGGAAGCCGGCCGCGCCCGACACCGCCGAGACGGCGATCAGCGTGGTGTCCTCCATGCCGGTGGTGCCGCTCGTGCCGGCCGGCGTCAGCGCGTCGCCGAGCTGGTTGCGTACGTCGCCCTTGGTGCCGTCCGTACCCTTGGCCAGCGGACCGCGCGAACCCGCCGTCGGCTGGGCCACGTACGGGAACGCCTTCTCGAACTCCTGGTCGTTCTTGTCGACCGCGTCGCCCAAGTCGTTCTTGGCGCCGAGCAGTTCACCCTCGACGACCTGAAGCGAGGCGTCGATCACGTCGTCGGTGAGCCGACGCCCGTTGGGGAAGCCCGCGTTGTCGCCGTCCAGCACACCGAGCCGCTTCGGCTCGGCCGCCGGCTTGATCGAGGTGTTGAGCCGCAGCATCTCCGAAGCCCGTACGTGCGGCGGCTGGTTGAGGTCAGGAACGCCCTTCAGGAAGACGTCCACGAGGTCGTTCCTGGGCTCGTCCGGCGCCGGGATCTTGTAGATCGCCTCGATGAGCTTCGGCAGCTCCGGTTCGGTCACGTTCTTCAGGAACTGGGCGTCGTCCCACGGCGCGGACGCGTTGAACGTGTCCTTGTCCTTGATCGGGTTGACGACCTCGTTCACCAGCGGGTTACCGAGCCGCGAGACCTGCCTGAAGTGCCCGTCCGCGCCCTTGCGGTTCGTCGTCGCCCAGACCCCGACGACCGGCTGCTTGGCCGACTCCTGGATCAGGTCGTTCGGCAGCTGCAGGGCGATGGAGTTGACGTTGTATTCCTTGAGGGTGTCGTTGCCGACCTCCGACAGGTTCCCGCCGTACAGCAGGTCGAAGACCCGCAGGTCCGCGAAGAACGGATCGTCCGCCTGACCCGCGAACGTCTTCGCCTCGTAACTCCCGAGCTCCTTGACCGCCTGGTCACGCAGCTTGGCGTAGTCCGGCATCGACGCCTTGCCGACGTTCGACGGCGCGACCGGCACATCGTCCGCGACGTACGTCCGCTTCACGAGCTTCTGGTCCTTCAGCTGCAGCAGCTGGAGGTCGTAGGTCTGCGTGATGTTCAGGTCGGGGTCGTCCAGGCTCTCGACCGGCCCCGTGTTGTACAGGAAGCTCTTGTCGTTCTTGACGTGCGTGTCGAACGTGTACCGGAAGAGCAGATCGCCCTGCGCGTCCCCGTCCTTGTCGATGTGGATGTCGTACTGGGCGTCCTCCGCGAACGTGTAGAAGTTCGGTCCGCCCGCCGGCTCCTCGAACGGGATCACGTTCGCCACGATCGTCGTCGTGTCCGGGGCGTCGGGGCTCACGAACGCGTACAGGTCCGTGTTGTCGAACTGCGGCGTCCCCGAGATCAGCGGGGCCTCCCGGTGGCTGGAGGCGGTCGCCTCTTCCGGTTCGAGCGCGGTCACGCCGGCGGCTGCTAGCCCCCCGGCAGCCAGCGCCCCACAGACGAGGGTCGTGAGGCTCCTGTGTCCCACGATCCTGCGGATGTTAGGTGTCATGCCGTCCGTCCTCTGTTGCAAGCTGCGTTCCCGCGGTTCTGGCGAGAGGCGACGGACGGTGTGGTCCGCTCGGTCCTGGCGCTCGTTGCCGCGTGTTTTGTTGCCTGACACACGCCATTCGGTGCCGTCGGGCGGGCGGATTGGTTTGAGTTTCACCCGCGTTTTTCGACGAGTTGATCTGACGACCCATCCGAACGGGCGTCCGCGCCGAATGCTTGACTGTCGGGACAGGCCGACACGCGGCCGGGAGAGGGGGTTACGGGTGCAGGCGGACGAACTTCTGGTGCTCGTGGCCAAAGGCGACCAGAAGGCTTTCGAGGATCTGTACGGACTGGTGTCCGGACCGGTCTTCGGTCTGGTGCGCCGCGTGGTGCGGGACCCGGCCCAGTCGGAAGAGGTGGCCCAGGAGGTGCTCCTCGAACTCTGGCGCTCCGCCGCACGCTACGACCCCGGCCGCGGCAGTGCCCTCGCCTGGGTCCTCACCCTCGCGCACCGCCGCGCCGTCGACCGGGTGCGCAGCGCCCGCGCGGCCGGCGAACGCGAGATGCGCGAGGCCCAGCGCGCGAACGGGCCCGCCTTCGACCAGGTCGCCGAGGAGGTCGAGGCCGGCCTCGAACGCGAATGGGTACGCCGCTGCCTGGACCGGCTCACCACACTGCAACGCCAGTCCGTCACCCTCGCCTACTACGACGGCTACACGTACCGTGAAGTGGCCGAGCGCCTCTCATTACCGCTCGGCACGGTCAAGACGCGCATGCGCGACGGACTCACGCGGCTGCGCGAATGCCTGGGAGGTGCCGTATGACCGTCCTCTTCAGGCGCAGCGAAATGCACTCGCTGGCCGCCCCGTACGCCCTCGACGCGCTGGAGCCCCGCGAACACCAGCGTTTCGAGAAGCACTTGAAGCGCTGCGACAGCTGCGCCGCCGAGGTGCGCCTCCTGCGCGAGGACGCGGTCCGCCTCGCCTGGAACACGGCCGCTCCGGCCCCGGCCGCGATGCGCGACCGGGTCCTCATGGCCGTACGGACGACACCCCAGGAGACTGCCCCGGGGCAGACCGCCCCACGGCCGCAGCCGCACCCGCGTGCCGCGGCACAGCCGCTGCCCGGGATGCGTGCACAGCGGCCGCGGCCCTCGCGGCTGCACGGTCTGTTGTCCCCCCTGGCCGCCACCACCGCCGCGGCGGCGCTCGTCGTCGCCGCGCTGTTCGGCGTCCAGGCTTCCCGCACCCAGGACCAGCTCGACCAGGAGCGGACCCAGGCACGTGAGATCGCCAACATTCTCGCGGCTCCGGACGCCGCCGCGAGCGCCGGACAGGTCGCGAACGGCCAGAGCATCAACGTCGTCGCGTCCGCCTCTGAGCGCGCCGCCGTGGTCACCCCCGCGGGCCTCGGCACACCTACGAACGGAAGGGTTCACCAACTGTGGCTGATGCGACCAGAGGTCCAACCGCGCTCCCTGGGCCTGTTCGACGGCGACACGCCCTTGCTCGCCACCGACTTGAATCCGGATGCGACCTCACTCGCCGTCACCGTCGAGCCACAGGGCGGCTCTCCACAGCCCACATCTGCCCCAGTTGTCCAACTCGCCCTGAATTCGGTTGGATTCGGAGAGTGATCGTCAGAGTAATCGTCAACGACCTTACGAAGAAGGTGAATCCTGCGCCCGGGATACACGAGTGTCATGAGGGAGAGATAGGGTTAACCTGCCCGGGCCGGGTGCCCTCGTATGGGTGGGGAGTGACATGGAACAGATAGTGCGTGGCAGGGCGCGAGTCCCTGCGATCACCTGCGGGAGCAGCGCGACCAGTTCGCGCCTCGACCGCCATCTCTCGGTGTTGGGTGGCCCCGCCATCCCGCAGGGAGAGACGACCGAGGCGACCTCACTGATGCGTGAGCTCACCGCACGTGACCACACGCAGGAGCGCAACAGCAGGCGCGCACGAGTGCGGCGGGTCTCGCTCTTCGCCCCCCTGCGCCGACTGCGCCGATCCCTGTTCGGCGGCCGCTGACCAGCGCCCCCGGTCGCTGACCGGCAACCGCCCCGAACAGAACCCCGACCCGCGCTCAGGCGGCCACACCGCCCCGGCGCAGCGCTGCGATCTCAACGACCGTCATCCCCACGGCACGCAGCGGCGCCCTGGTATGTACCCCGAGCGCGGGTAGGGCTTTCTCTGGCATCTCACCCCCCGCCCGCCGCGCGAGTTCTCGCGCGTAACAGCTTTGTCATGCACGGATGTTGAGGCGGCAATCTTCTGGGGCCAGGGTGGCTGATCGTTTACGCGATTCATTGGCTGCTACACCAAACCTCGCCCCCCGGAGGTGCGCGTGTGTGACCTGCACGATCAGCATGAACACGAGTCGACGACCACGAACGGCCAGACCCTGAGCCGCCGCCGCATCATGCAGCTGCTGGGCGCGGCAGGAGTGACGACCGCCGTCATGACGGCCGAGGCGGACCCCGTGATGGCCGCGTCGTCCGACGACACCTCGGCCGAGGACACCCCGGCCGCGTACGAGGCGCCCGAGGGCCTCGCGAAGGACAGCCCCGCCAAGACGGCCGCGCTGGACTGGATCAAGGACCACACCGACCGGATCACCGGTCTCAACGCCGAGATCTGGGAGAACGCCGAGCTGAGCCTGCGCGAGTGGAAGTCCTCGCTCGCCGAGGCCGGCTTCCTCGAAAAGGCCGGATTCGACGTCGAGTTCGGGACCGCCGGCTTCCCGACCGCGTTCACGGCGACTTTCTCGTATGGCACCGGCGGCCCCGTCCTCGGCTTCAGCGGCGAGTACGACGCGCTGCCCGGCCTCTCGCAGCACAAGGGCGTCGGCCACCACGACCCGCGCGAGTACATCCACGACCCCTTCGCGCCCACCTACGGCCCGGGCCACGGCTGCGGACACAGCGCCCTCGGTACGGCCGCCGCAGCCGCCGCGGCGGCGGTCGCGCAGGCCGCGAAGAAGCACAGGCTGCCGGTCACCGTGAAGTTCTTCGGCTCGACCGCCGAGGAGACCCTGATCGGCAAGACGTACGCGGTGAGCAGGGGCGTGTACGAAGGCCTCGACGCGTTCCTCGACTGGCACCCGTCGACGTCGAACGCCACCGGCTGGGGCACCAACTCCGCGATGACGGCCGTCACCTTCACCTTCCTCGGCGTCGCGGGCCACGGCGGCACTCCGCTCGGCAACAAGAGCGCCCTGGACGCCGCCGTGATGATGGCAACGATGTCCGAGTTCCTGCGCGAGGAGAACCTGGCGCCGTCCGGCCGCCTGCACTGGGTGATCAACAACGGCGGGGACATCCCGAACGTGACCCCGGAGATCGCGGAGATCTCGTACTACGTCCGCGAGGGCAGCCCGGCCCGCGTCCAGGTCCTCCTCGACAAGGTGATCGCCGTCTCCGAGGCCGCCGCCAAGGCCTCGCAGACGAGCGTGCGGCACCGCATCACGTCCGCCTGCTGGAACCAGCTCCCCTCCAAGTCCTTCGCCGAGCTGCTGCACGACAACATGAAGCAGCTCGGCCCGCCCCAGTTCACCGACGAGGCCCATCAGCTGGCGAAGGAACTCCAGGAGTCCCTAGGCCTGCCCCAGAAGGGCATGCACGCCGAGATCGCCGAACTGACCGCGCCCAACCCGGTGTTCATGGGCGGCGGTTCGACGGACGTCGCCGACATCAGCTGGAACGTGCCGACCGTCTCCATGGGCGCCGCGCTCGCCCCGATCGGCACCAAGATGCACACCTGGTCCACCGCCGCCTGCGCGGCCGCCGCGCCCGGTCAGGCAGCCGTGATCGCCGCCGCCCGGTATCTGGCGGCGACCGCGATCGACCTGCTCACCCAGCCCGAGCAACTCAAGGCGATCAAGGACGAGTTCAAGGAACGTACGAAGGACGTCGAGTGGAAGACGGCCATACCGGACGGCTATGAGCCGCCCATGTACGAGCCGCCGGACTGGTTCCTGAAGAAGACCGGCCAGAAGTGGCCGCCGGAGAACATCACCTGGCCGCCGAAGCGGGTGGTGTCCCAGGAGAAGTTCTCCTCGCTGGGGCCGGAACTGGCCCCACAGAAGTAGCGCTCACCGTTTGCCGGTCGCGTACCGGCGGACGGCGAGCGGCAGGAACACCGCGGTGATCACGGCACACCAGGCGAGCGACCCGGCGACGGGGTGTGTCACCGGCCAGGCCCCGTCGACGGGCACCGGCGCGTTGCCGAACAGGTCTCGCAGCGCCGTGGTCACCGCGCTGATGGGATTCCACTCGGCCACCGTCCGCAGCCAGTCCGGCAGATTGTCCGTCGGGATGTACGCGTTGGACAGCAGCGGCAGGATGAAGGTCGCGCCGCCCAACTGCCCTGCTGCCTCCTCACTCTGGGACGCGAGCCCGAGCAGGATCCCGATCCACGTCATCGCGAACCGGAAGAGCATCAGCAAGGCGACGGCCGCCACAGCCTCAGCCACTGTCCCCTCGATCCGCCAGCCCACCGCGAGCCCGACCAGCAGCAGCGGCACCATCCCCGCGGCGGTCAGCACCAGATCGGACGCCGCCTGGCCGAGCGGCACCGCGGCCCGGCTCATCGGCAGCGTACGGAAGCGGTCCATCACGCCCCGGTGCGAGTCCCGGGCCGCCTCGAACATCCCCGTCATGATCCCGTTCGCCGCGGTCGCCACCAAAAGCCCCGGCACCAGGAACGAGCGGTACTCGGCGCCCGGCATGGCGAGCGCGCTGCCGAAGACATAGCCGAAGAACAGCAGCATCGTGATCGGCATCGTCTGAGTGAGGATCAGCAACCCGGGATTGTGCCGGACCCGCTGAAGCTGCCGGCCGAGCATGGCCGTTGTGTCGTACGCGAGGGCGCTCATGCCACCAAGTCCTTACGGTCGGTCGGGCTGTCGGTCAGGCGCAGGAACACGTCGTCGAGGCTCGGCGGACG
This sequence comes from Streptomyces pseudoechinosporeus, assembly GCF_054783935.1. NCBI lineage: Bacteria > Bacillati > Actinomycetota > Actinomycetes > Kitasatosporales > Streptomycetaceae > Streptomyces > Streptomyces pseudoechinosporeus. The sequence goes on along the minus strand of NZ_BAAGPS010000001.1, from coordinate 445,604 downwards.
CAGGCTCGCGTCGAGCAACGGCACGCCCGCGGCGTCGAGTTCGCGTACCAGGCGGGGGAGTGTGAGCGTCGGATCGGTGGTGACGGAGCCGACGGCGTGCCGCTCGTGGTCGAAGTGTGGTTCGCCGCCGGTGAGTTGGTCGAGGACGACGGCCGCCTGGGGCATGGCGTCCGCGTGGGCGACGACAACTTCCGCGTACGAGCCGATGAGTGCTTTGAGCGTGGCGGGCGAGCCGCTGTGGGCGACCCTGCCCTCGTCCAGCAGCGCGATGTCGTCGGCCAGTTGATCGGCCTCCTCCAGGTACTGCGTGGTCAGCAGCACCGTCGTACCGTCCGCGGCGAGGTCACGTACCGCTTGCCAGATCTGGTTGCGGCTGGCGGGGTCGAGCCCGGTCGTCGGCTCGTCCAGGAAGAGCACCGCGGGCCGCGTGATCAGGCTTGCGGCCAGGTCGAGGCGGCGCCGCATGCCGCCCGAGTAGGTGGACGCGAGCCGGTCCGCGGCTTCGGTGAGCTCGAAGCGGTCGAGGAGGTCGTCGGCGCGGGCGTGCGCCTTCGGGGCGCGGCGCAGCTTCGCGAAGAGCCGCAGGTTCTCCCGACCCGTGAGGTCGCCGTCGACCGAGGCGAACTGGCCCGTCACGCCGATGGCGCGGCGGACCGCGTCCGGCTCCCGTACGAGGTCGTGCCCCGCGATCCGCGCGGACCCCGCGTCGGGTCGCAGCAGCGTGGTCAGGACCCGTAGGGCCGTGGTCTTGCCCGCCCCGTTCGGCCCGAGCATCCCGCAGACCGTGCCCTCGGCGACCGCGAGGTCCAGCCCTCGGAGGGCGTGGACCTCCCCGAAGCGCTTCTCGAGGCCTTCACTAAGTACAGCGTACGTAGAAGTCATGGGTCGACCATAGCGCACTACGTACGGTGTACGTAACTAAGATGGTCACGAGGTGATCGACCCATGGCAGGGCGCAAGGCCGTACCCGAAGTGATCTGGAACCGCCCCGAGCGCACGGGACGCGGCCCGCGTCCCGCGTACACCCGCGTGGACATCGCGGCCGCCGCGGTGCGGATCGCGGACGCGCAGGGGCTGGACGCGGTGTCGATGCGGCATGTGGCGGCCGAGTTGGGCTGCGGCACGATGTCGCTGTACAACTACGTGCCGCGCAAGGAGGACCTGTACGAGCTGATGATCGACGCCGTCGGCGCAGAGCACGACTTCAAGGAGCCCTCGGGCGACTGGCGCGCCGACATGCTCCGGAACGCCCATGAGACCCGCGTCATCATGCACCGCCACCCCTGGCTGCCGCGCCTGATGGCGGGGGTCTACGGCTTCAGCCCCAACACCCTGCGCTATCTGGAGCACTGCCTGGCCTGCCTCGAACCGCTCGACCTCCCGTACAGCACGAAGATGGAGCTGGTCGCCCTGCTCAACGGCGTCGTGACGACCTACACCGCGAACGAGCTCGCCACCGCCGAGCGCACCCGCTCCATGCCCTGGTCCGAGGAGGAGGAGAACGCGGTCCGTATCGCCTACCTCGGCAGTCAGGTGGCAACCGGCGCGTATCCGCGGCTGGCCGCGGCCTTCATGGAGGACTCCGGGCCGATAGACCTGGAGGCGGTGTTCGAGCGGGCGCTCGGCAGGGTCCTGGACGCGTTCGACCCGAAGCGTTGAGCGTGGGGCGCCAAGTGCCCCGTCAAAGCAGGGCGAACTGTCCTTCAGGGCCCTCTTCGTGATGGTCGAGTACGGAGGCGGGTTTGCGTGCCGCGTCCGGTACCGGGAGTACCCCCGCCTTCCGGAGCTCGGCCACGGTGATCGGGGATTGCAGAGTCAACTCCGCCTGTTGAGGCGCCAGTTCCGCCAGTAGCGCCAACACCGTGATCAGCTCGAGCAGTTCGGATGTCCAGGTCTGGGGCCACGTGGAAGGGCGGATCGCCTCCAGCGTGCCGGGCTCCGGGGGAGTGACCCGGGCGGTGAACCACTGGTCCAGGACCCGGGCGCCGCCCACCTCGAAGTCCCAAGCGGTGGGCGGTACAGGGGAGATGCGGCCCTCGTCGAGATGGAGGGTCTCCTCGTCGCGGTCGTAGTGGAGTTCGAGGGGGCGGGCGGGGAGCGGGGCGCGTACGTAGGGGCGCCGTCCGCCGGGGAGTTTGGGGCGGTCGCCGTCGCGGCGCATCAGCCAGAGCATGCGGTGCCCCAACTCGGTGCCGTACGCCCAGAGTTCGGGGGCGGCGGTGAGTGGGACGGCGCAACCGTCGGGGCCGGTCCGCGCCACCGCCACCGTCCAGGCGAGGACATCGAGCGGGGCGGGGGAGTGGCCCAGGCGTTTGGCCAGATGGTCCACGAGGCCGGGCGCGAGGTTCGGTTCGAGGCCGCCGGGGCGGCGGTACAGGGGGTGGATGCGGCCGGGGCGGGCCGCGGGGGCGTTCTTCGGCTGCCGCGGCTGCGGCGGGAGCACGGGCAGCACGGACGCGACGAGCAGCGTGGGTCCGTCCGGCGCGGGCGCCTGCTCGACGGCGAACACCTGCCGCTCGTCCGCCACCCGCCACAACTCCGGGCGGGCCGCGTCGATCAGCCGGTGGTCCGGGATCAGCCACTGCTCGTCGAACGGCCCGTGCAGCACGCGTACGGGCTCCGCGCAGGGCCCCGAAGCGTGGGCCAGCCGACCCGTTCCGGTGGACTGGCCCGGCAGCCCTGCCACCGCCGAGTGCAGGTTCCGCGCACGCGTGACGCCGAACAAGGCCTCCCGGTCGGGCCCTTCGGCCTTCACGAAGGCGTCCCAGCGTGCTTTCAGGGACGCCGCGTCGGGCGCCGTCGGCCACCCCCGGCCGAGCCGCGGCGGTGCGACGGACCACGGCATGAGGTCCGCGAGCAGCGGAGCGTCGTCGTGCGTCACGCTCGGCATCGTACGACGCCACCCAGTGACTGTGCCGGGGGTGGCACCGTCCGCCCGGCCCTACGTGGCGTCCAGGGTGACCGTGAACGAGAAGCGGTCGCCGCGGTAGTGGATGACCGCCACATCGAGGACCTGGCCGGACTCGTCGTGGGCGACGCCCGTGTAGCGCAGGATCGGGCTGAGCAGCGGCACCTCGAGGAGGCGAGCCGTTTCCGGGTCGGCCAGGCGTGCCTCGACGGTGTCCGTGATGCGGCTGATGCGTATGCCCACCACGTCCCGCAGCACCTTCGTCATCGGCCAGCGGGCCAGATCGTCCAGGTCGATGCGCTCGGCCAGTTCGGGCCGTACGTAGTTACGGGCGTGGTTCGTCGGCTCACCGGTCTTCTCGTCGCTGCGCAGCCGGTGATACGTCGCCACCTCGGCCAACTCCGGGAAGTACTCGGCGAGTTCGGCCGACACGGGCGCCGTGCCGTGGTCGAGCAGCTGAGTCGTCATGCCCGACTGCTGGGCCACGATCGCGTCCACCGAGCCCAACAGCCGTACGGGAGCGCCTCGTTGGGCGCTCGGCTCGATGAACGTGCCGCGCCGGCGATGGCGGGTGATCAGGCCCTCGTCCTCCAGTTCCTTGAGCGCCTGCCGCATCGTCAGCACGCTCACCCCGTAGTGCCCCGCCAGTTGTTCCTCGGTGGGTAGGCGCAGTGGGTCCTCCGGCGAGCGCCCGAGTATCGAGGCGCGCAGGGACTGCGAAACCTGATACCAGAGCGGCAGTTTGCGGTTCAGGACGATCGAGTCCGGGGCGAATGAGGTCACGAAGGTATCCGTACCGGTCAACGGGCGTTCAGTGCAACGGGCCGAAGTGACGTTCGAGGCCTTGCCATACATCGTCGTACGCCCGTTGCAGGTGTTCCGCCCGTGCCCCCTGTGCCGTGAGGGTCACCGGCCAGCGCGTCTCGAACATGAAGGCCAGGCCGTCGTCGACCTTCTGCGGTCGCAGCTCGGCGGCGCTCGCCCGGTCGAAGGTCTCCCGGTCGGGCCCGTGCGCCGACATCATGTTGTGCAGCGAACCCCCGCCCGGCACAAAGCCCTCGGCTTTCGCGTCGTACGCGCCCTCGATGAGCCCCATGTACTCGCTCATCACGTTCCGGTGGAAGTACGGCGGCCGGAACGTGTCCTCACCCACCAGCCAGCGCGGTGCGAAGACGACGAAGTCGACGCCCGCGAGGCCCGGCGTGTCCGTCGGCGAGGTCAGGACCGTGAAGATCGACGGGTCCGGGTGGTCGTAGCTGATGGAGCCGAGCACATTGAAACGGCGCAGGTCGTAGACGTACGGCAGATGGGTGCCGTGCCAGGCGACGACATCCAGCGGCGAGTGGTCGTACGTCGCGGTCCACAGGTTCCCGCAGAACTTGTTCACCACCTCCACCGGGCCCTCGACGTCCTCGTACGCGGCGACGGGCGCCCTGAAATCCCGTGCGTTGGCAAGGCCGTTGGCGCCGATCGGGCCGAGCTCGGGGAGCTGGAAGGGGGCTCCGTAGTTCTCGCACACGTAGCCACGCACTGACTCATCGAGCAGCTCCACGCGGAAGCGCACCCCGCGAGGAATCAGCACCACATGCCCGGGCTCGGCGTGCAGCAGTCCGAACTCGGTGCGCAGCAGCAGCCCGCCGTGCTCCGGCACGATCAGCAGCTCGCCGTCGGCGTCGCTGAACACGCGCCGCATCGAGGAGTTGGCGTGATAGAGGTGCACGGCCATGCCGGTGCGCTGCGTGGCGTCGCCGTTGCCGCCGAGGGTCCACAGGCCCCGTACGAAATCCGTGCCCGGCTCGGGCTCCGGCAGGGGGTTCCAGCGCAGCCGGTTCGGGTCGGGGGTCGTCTCCGTGAAGGGTGCCGTGCGGAGGGTGCCGTTGTCGGTGCGGGCGAAGGCCGGGTGGGCGGCGGACGGGCGGATCCGGTAGAGCCACGAGCGGCGGTTGTGTGCCCTCGGCTCCGTGAACGCCGAGCCGCTCAGCTGCTCCGCGTACAGCCCGAGCGGTGCGCGCTGCGGCGAGTTGCGGCCGATCGGCAGCGCGCCCGGCACCGCCTCCGAACTGTGCTCATTGCCGAAGCCCGAGAGGTACGTCAGTGCCTCGGCGGTCTTCTGCGCATCCCCGTTCATGGTCGCTCCCTTGCGCCCTCGCTCCTGATTCCTATGTAACACCGTAGGATTCAGGATTTCCGTTCGCAAGACGTGGGTGAGAGGTACGCAGGACGTGGGTGAGGCGAACGGCGTGATCACGCCAAGCCCGCTGTAGTACCCAAGAACCAGACTTCAGGGGGATCCGCCTGTCAGAGCGGTGCCCTAATGTCCCCGACATGTCGTGGACGCGTGCCTTCCTCGCCGCGCTCGCGGTCAGTGCCCTCCTCGTTGCCCTGGTCGCGGGAATCACGGGCTGCGACTCCGGCGGCGCGGGCGAGGGCGACGGGGCTAAGCCGTCGCCGGTGGGCAAGGTGCTGGAAGACACGGACGAAGAGGGGCGGAACTATCGTGAGGTCGACAAGAAGCGCGCACCCGAGGTCGGGATAGAAGTGCTGCCCGACACCCGCGAGGGCTGGAACGTCCGCCTGACCGTCGGCGACTTCCGCTTCTCACCGACCGGCACGAAGAAGGCGGCCGTTCAGGGGCGCGGCTATGCCCTCCTGCGGCTGGACGGCCGCCCCGTCGCCGAGCTCCGCGACCCCACCCACCACCTGCCCGGCAGCTCCGTCACCCGGGGCACGCACAAGATCACCGTGCGCCTCCACGCCGACGACGACACCGTGTGGGCCGTCGACGGCGAACCCGTTGAGCGCACCGCGGACATCACCGTCTCCGATCCCGGGCCGTCGGCCACGACGACTGCCTCCGCGCCGACCCCGCAGGTGAGCGGGCGAGGCGCCGACCGGCGTACTGGGGGGCGCGGTTCCCCGAACCCCGGCGGAAAGGCATGATGATGTCCGTGCCCCAAGCGACCTCGCTGCGCCGCGCTCCCGTTCAGCGCCGGAGCGCGGAACGACTGACCAGGATCCTCGACGCCTGCGCCGACCTCCTCGACGAGGTGGGCTACGACGCCCTCAGTACCCGAGCCGTCGCCGTGCGCGCCGGCGTCCCCATCGGCTCCGTCTACCGCTTCTTCGGCAATAAACGTGCCATGGCCGACGCGCTGGCCCAGCGGAACCTCGACCGCTACGCCGAACGCGTCACCCACCGCCTCGAAGCGGCGGGCGGGGAGGGTGGCTGGCGCTCGGCCATGGACGCCGTGCTCGAGGAGTACCTCGTCATGAAGCGCACCGCGCCCGGCTTCGCCCTCGTCGACTTCGGCAACCAGATCCCCGTAGGCACCCGCGACGCCGAACCCAACACCCGCGTCGCCGACCGCCTGACCGACATGCTCTCCGCCTACCTCGACCGCGAACCCGACGACGACCTCCGCCGCACCTTCCTGGTCGCCGTCGAGGCCGCAGACACCCTCGTCCAACTCGCCTTCCGCCTCAGCCCGTCGGGCGACGAGCGGATCATCGAGGAGACGCGGGAGCTGCTGCGGTCGTACCTGGCGCGCGTGCTCGACTAAGCGCTCCGCTGGAAGTGCAGTGATGAGGCTGCGGGCCGGTGGGGGCTGGTCGCGCAGTTCCCCGCGCCCCTTCGGGGCGCGGTACCGCGCCGGACTTCACCGAGGCTGCTTAGGCATGCTCGACTGAAGCCCGATCGGCGGCCGATCGGCACGGGAGTGTCCGACGCGACCCTCGCAGGGCCTCCCCACCCTGCATACCGGTCGGTATGCTCGGCGGCAGTCCGTGTGCCGACGTCGCCACCCTCCCGGAGGACCCGTGTCCACCACCACCGACTCCCGCACCGCCCTGCGCATCTGCCCCCTGTGCGAAGCCACCTGCGGTCTGAGCCTCACCATCGAGGGCACCCGGGTGACCGGCGCCCGAGGCGACCGCGCCGATGTGTTCAGTCAGGGGTTCATCTGCCCGAAGGGCGCCTCCTTCGGAGCCGTCGACGCGGACCCGGACCGGCTGCGTACGCCTCTGGTGCGCAAGGACGGTGAGCTGCGCGAGGCTACCTGGGACGAGGCGTTCGACGCGGTGGCGGCAGGGCTGCGGCCGGTCGTCGAGACGTACGGACCGCACGCCCTCGGCGTCGTCCTGGGCAACCCGAACGTCCACACCATGGCCGGCGCCCTCTATCCGCCCGTTCTGCTCACCGCCCTCGGCACCCGCAGCATCTTCACCGCGTCCACGCTCGACCAGATGCCCAAGCATGTCTCCAGCGGGCTCCTCTTCGGCGACGCGAACGCGATCCCCGTACCCGACCTCGACCGCACCGACCACCTCCTGTTGATCGGCGCCAACCCCCTGGAATCCAACGGAAGTCTGTGCACCGCACCCGACTTCCCCGGCAAGCTCAGGGCCCTCAAGGCACGCGGCGGCACCCTCACCGTGATCGACCCGCGCCGCACCCGTACCGCCAAACTCGCCGACCGCCACGTCCCGATCCGTCCCGGCACCGATGCGCTGCTGCTCGCGGCCATGGCGTACGTCCTCTTCGAAGAGAAGCTCACCGACCTCGGCGAACTCGCCGAACTGGTGCAGGGACTCGACGAACTCCCCGACGCGCTACGGGACTTCACTCCCGAAGCCGCCGCCGGAGCGTGCGATGTGGACGCCGCTACGATCCGTACGCTCGCCCGCGAACTGGCCGCCGCGCCCACCGCCGCCGTCTACGGCCGCATCGGCAGCTGCACCGTCCCGCACGGCACCCTGGCCAGCTGGCTCGTCGACGTGCTGAACATCCTCACCGGCAACCTCGACCGGCCAGGCGGCGCCCTCTTCCCGCAGGCCGCCACCGACAAGACGCCCCGGCCCGCCGGGCCCGGCCGCGGATTCGCGCTCGGCCGCTGGCACAGCAGGGTCAGCCGTCACCCGGAGGCCAAGGGCGAACTGCCCATCGCGGCGCTCGCCGAGGAGATCGACACCGCCACCGCCGAGGGCGCACCCGTCCGCGCCCTCATCGCCATCGCCGCGAACCCTGTGCTGTCCGCTCCCGACGGCGAACGCCTCGACAAGGCCCTCGGCTCGCTCGACTTCATGGTCAGCGTCGACCCGTACCTGAACGAGACCTCGCGCCACGCCCACGTCGTGCTGCCGCCGCCCCCGCCCTCACAGAGCCCGCACCACGACTTCGCGTTCAACACCCTCGCCGTACGCAACCAGGTCCGCTACACCCGCGCCGCCGTCCCCCTCGAACCCGGCCGTATGGCCGAGACCGAGATCCTCGCCCGGCTCGTCCTCGCCGCCACCGGCATGCACGGCGCCGACCCCTCCGCCGTGGACGCCATGGTCATCGACCAGACCCTCGGCAAGGCCGTCAAGGAACCGCACTCCCCGGTGTACGGCCGCGACCCCTGCGAGCTCGCCGCCGCGCTCACCGGCGACAACGGCCCCGAGCGACGGCTCGACATGATGCTGCGCCTCGGCCCGTACGGCGACGGATTCGGCGTACGACGGGAAGGGCTGAACCTGGACAAGCTGCTGGACCAGCCACACGGCATCGACCTCGGACCGCTCCAGCCACGCCTGCCACAGCCGCTCAAGACCCGCAGCGGACGCGTGGAACTGCTGCCGCAGCCGATCGCCGACGACCTGCCACGCCTCAGGGACGCTCTGCACCGGCACCCCGACGGCCTGGTCCTGGTCGGCCGCCGTCATCTGCGCTCCAACAACAGCTGGATGCACAACATCCCCGCCCTCACCGGCGGTACGAATCGCTGCACCGTCCACATGCATCCTGACGACGCCGCACGCCTCGGGATCGCGGACGGGGAAGCCGTACGGATCAAGGGCGCCGGGGGAGAGGTGACCGCTCCGGCCGAGGTCACCGACGGCATCCGGCACGGGGTCGTGAGCCTCCCGCACGGCTGGGGCCATGACCGGCCGGGCACCCGTATGAGCCACGCCGCCACCGAGCCCGGAGTCAACGTCAACCAGCTTCTCGACGGCTCGCTGCTTGACCCGTTGTCCGGCAATGCGGTCCTCAATGGCGTACCCGTCGAAGTCGCGCCAACAGGGACAACGCTGTGACCAGGAGTTTTGCGCTTATTGCTCGCGCGTCAACATCTTGTTAACGCTTGCACGAGCGCCCTAACGTCGCTCCAACCGCCGGCCCTGGTGGCTGTTCAAGGGCGAACGTTAGGTATCCACTCATGCTGACCATCCTCGGCTTCGCCATGATCGCGACCTTCCTGGTCCTGATCATGATGAAGAAGATGTCGCCGATCGCGGCGCTCGTACTGATCCCGGCACTCTTCTGTGTGTTCGTCGGAAAGGGTGCCCATCTCGGCGACTACGTCATCGAGGGAGTGGGCAACCTCGCGCCCACCGCCGCGATGCTGATGTTCGCCATCGTGTATTTCGGCGTCATGATCGACGTCGGGCTCTTCGATCCGATCGTGCGGGGCATCCTGCGCTTCTGCAAGGCCGACCCGCTGCGCATCGTCGTCGGCACAGCCCTGCTCGCCGCGATCGTCTCGCTCGACGGCGACGGCTCGACCACCTTCATGATCACGGTCTCGGCGATGTACCCGCTCTACAAGCGCCTCAAGATGAGCCTCGTCGTGATGACCGGCGTCGCCGCCACCGCCAACGGCGTCATGAACACCCTCCCCTGGGGCGGCCCCACCGCCCGCGCCGCCACCGCGCTCAAGCTCGACGCCGGCGACATCTTCGTCCCGATGATCCCGGCCCTCGGCGTCGGCCTGCTCTTCGTCTTCGCCCTCTCGTACGTACTCGGCCGCCGCGAGCGCAAGCGGCTCGGCGTGCTGAGCCTCGACGAGGTCCTGGAGTCGGAGAAGGTCATCCTGGAGAAGGAGGAGCAGCCGGAGACCGAGACGGTGCTGGTCGGCGCGGGTGCAGGTGCCGGCGGCTCTGGCTCCGGTGACGGGAAGGGCCGCACGGGCAAGGCCACCGGTGGCGCGGGCTCCGGGGCAGACGCCTCCGAGGCCGCGGAGGACGACGAGGACGACGTACGGCTCCAGGGCCTGGACCCCAACCGCCCGACGCTGCGCCCCAAGCTGTACTGGTTCAACGCGCTGCTCACAGTGACCCTCCTGACGGCCATGATCATGGAGTGGCTGCCGATCCCGGTCCTGTTCATCCTCGGTGCCGCGCTCGCCCTGACCGTGAACTTCCCGCACATGCCCGACCAGAAGGCCCGCCTCGGCGCCCACGCCGAGAACGTGCTCAACGTCTCCGGGATGGTCTTCGCCGCCGCCGTCTTCACGGGCGTCCTCCAGGGCACCGGCATGGTCGACTCCATGGCGAACTGGCTCGTCGACAGCATCCCCGAGGGCATGGGCCCGCACATGGCGCTCGTCACCGGCCTCCTGAGCCTGCCGCTCACGTACTTCATGTCGAACGACGGCTTCTACTTCGGCGTCCTGCCGGTGCTCGCCGAGGCCGGCGCCGCACACGGGGTCTCACCGCTGGAGATCGCCCGCGCCTCGCTCGTCGGCCAGCCGCTGCACATGTCCAGCCCGCTGGTGCCCGCCGTATACGTGCTCGTGGGTATGGCGAAGGTGGAGTTCGGCGACCACACCAAGTTCGTGGTCAAGTGGGCTGCGCTGACTTCCCTCGTGGTACTCGGTGCGGGAATCCTGTTCGGAATCATCTGATCCCCTTCTTCTGATCCCCATCTCTTGGAGGACACCGTGAGGCCCGGTGGGAACCGCGGCTGGCTGCTCCGCCTCGTCATCGCCTTCAGCTTCGCGCAGGGGGCGGTGTCGATGGCCCGGCCCGCCGTCTCCTACCGGGCCCTCGCGCTGGGTGCGGACGAGCGTGCGATCGGTGTGATCGCGGGCGTGTACGCGCTGTTGCCGCTGTTCGTCGCCGTACCGCTGGGCCGCAGGACCGACCAGGGCCGGTGCGCGCCCCTGCTGCCCATCGGCGTCGTACTGATCGCCGGCGGCTGCGCCCTCAGCGGCACAGCGAACTCGCTGCTCGCGATGGCGGCGTGGAGCGGGGTGATGGGGCTCGGTCACCTCTGCTTCGTGATCGGCGCGCAGTCGATTGTGGCCCGCCAGTCCGCCCCGCACGAACAGGACCGGAACTTCGGCCACTTCACCATCGGCGCCTCCCTCGGCCAACTGGTCGGACCGATCGCCGCGGGCGCCCTGATCGGCGGCCCCGACATGGCGGGCACCAGCGCACTGGCGCTGCTCGTCGCCGCCGCGGGAGCCGCGGTCGCGTTCACCTCGCTGTGGCGCATCGAGCACCGTACGCCGGCCAAGTCCCATACGCCGCAAGGGGAACGCGTCCCCGTACATCGCATCCTGCGCACCCGGGGCGTACCCGCGGGCATCTTCATCAGCCTCGCCGTCCTCTCGGCGACGGACATCCTCACCGCGTACCTTCCGGTGGTCGGCGAGCACCGTGGCATCCCGCCGTCCGTCATCGGCCTGCTGCTGAGTCTGCGCGCGGCGGCGACGATCGCGTGCCGCCTGGTGATCACGCCGATGCTGCGCCTGCTCGGCCGAGCCGCGCTGCTCGCCACGACCTGTCTGCTGGGGGCCGTGCTGTGCGCGGGCATCGCGCTGCCGGTCCCGGTCTGGGCGCTGGCCCTGATCCTCGCGGCACTCGGCTTCTGCCTCGGCGTCGGCCAGCCCCTGTCCATGACCACGGTCGTGCAGGCCGCTCCGGACGACGCCCGCTCCACGGCCCTCGCTCTGCGCCTGACGGGCAACCGCCTGGGCCAGGTCGCGGCACCGGCCGCGGCGGGTCTGGTGGCGGGAGTCGCGGGGGTGGCGGCGCCGTTCGTGATGCTCGGCGCGTTGCTGGTGATCGCGTCGGGGCTGGGGCTGCGACAGGGGCGTACGGCTGCCGAGTCCGAACCGGAAGAGGAGCGTGCCGGGCGTACGTCGTCCACGCCGCACCGTGAGAGACGCTGAACCGGCGCACAGTGAGCGCACCCTGCTGAAGAGGAACCTCCCCTTCCGCGTGGCCGATAACCGGCCTGTACCAATCCCTCCGATGCTCTTCCCCAGCGCATGCGCAGTCCGTTAGCTTCCGTGACTCTCACGACTTATTCGCGCAAGAGCACCGGAAGCCCCGGGGGCCCCGCATGACACGCGCCATTTCCCTGAAGAGTGTCAGCAAGTCGTACCTGCGCGGCAACCGCGCGGTGGAGCAGTTGTCGCTCGACATCAGGCCCGGCGAGTTCCTCGTCCTGCTCGGCCCTTCGGGCTGCGGCAAGTCGACCGTGCTGAGAATGATCGCCGGACTGGAGGAGCCCACCGAGGGCGAGGTGTACCTCGACGGCGAGTACGCCACCGACCTGCAGCCCAGCGAGCGCAACATGGCCATGGTCTTCCAGAACTTCGCCCTGTACCCGACCATGACGAGCCGCGGGAACATCGGCTTTCCGCTGCGCCTGGAGGCCCGTGGGGAGGACCCCGCCCCGCGCGTGGACGCCACGGCCCGGATGCTCGGCATCCAGGACCTGCTGGGCCGCTATCCCAGCCAGCTGTCCGGCGGCGAACGCCAGCGGGTCGCCATGGGCCGTGCCATCGTCCGGAATCCGTCCGCCTTTCTGATGGACGAGCCGCTGTCCAACCTCGACGCCAAGCTCCGCAACCACCTGCGGGCCGAAATCTCCAGGATCACCAGGGAGCTGGGCGCCACCACGGTGTACGTCACCCACGACCAGGCCGAGGCGATGTCACTCGGCGACCGGGTCGCGGTGCTGCGCGGTGGCATCCTCCAGCAGGTGGACACCCCGCGCAGGGTCTACGCGCTGCCCGTGAACGTCTTCGTCGCCGCGTTCATCGGCACCCCGCGGATCAACCTGCTGCGCGGCGTCGTCCGCGCGCCGCTCGACGGAGCGATGTCGATCAGCCTCGGCCGCCAGGCACTGCGGCTGCCCGAACCCCTGTGCCTGGACCACCAGTTGCTGCGGGTCCAGCAGGGCCGCGAGGTCATCGTCGGCCTGCGCTCGGAAGCCATACGCCTGGCCCCGCGCTCCGCAGCCGGACCCGGCGAGGTGCCGATCAGCGGCCTGGTGGAGCACGTCGAGTACCAGGGGCACGAGGTGCTGGTGCACTTCAACACCGGCTCGCAGCCCGCCGTCGTACCGGAACTGGAGGCGCCCCGCCCGCGGCAGCTCGGGCGCCGCCGCAGGGAGAGCCCGGCGGGCGTGCTCGGCCGGCTGAGGGAACGCGCGGGCTCCCTGCGGGCCGGACCCGTGGTCACCCTGGAACGCGACGGTGACGCGTACGCGCCCGCCGAGGAGCGATTGCCCACCCCCGCAGGTGATCTGGTGGTCCGCACCACCCCCGACCGTGACCTCCGTCACGGCATGCAGGTTCCCCTCCTGGTCGACATCGACCACCTCTTCGTCTTCGATCAGCACGGGGAGCGCATCTCCCCGGCTCCGGAGCACCTGCCGGACCTGGGGGAGTGAACTCCGCCGGGGGGCGCCTGGCGGAGAAAAACTAACATCGCTAGTTTGGGGGCGGACGACGGACCAGCCCGGGAGGAAGCCATGAAGGCCCACGACGGCATGTACATCGGCGGCGAGTGGCGCGACGGTGCCGGCACGGATACCGGCATCGCGGTGGTGAACCCCGCCGACGAGCAGCTCATCGCCACGGTCCCCGCGGGTACCGCCGAGGACATCGATACCGCCGTACGCGCCGCCCGTGCCGCACTCCCCGGCTGGGCGGCGACCGAGCCCGCCGAACGCGGGGCCCGCCTGGCGGCCCTGCGAGACGTCCTTGTCGCCCGCAAGGACGAGATCGCCGAAACCGTCACCGTCGAACTCGGTTCGCCGCTGCCGTTCTCGCAGAAGGTGCAGGTGGGGCTGCCGATCCTGGTGACGGGTTCGTACGCCGAACTGGCCGCCACGTACGCCTTCGAGGAAAAGGTCGGCAACTCGACCGTCTACCTGGAACCCGTCGGAGTGGTCGGCGCGATCACACCGTGGAACTACCCGCTGCACCAGATCGTCAACAAGGTCGCCCCCGCACTGGCCGCGGGCTGCACGATCGTCCTCAAGCCCGCCGAGGACACCCCGCTGACCGCCCAGCTCTTCGCCGAGGCGGTACACGAAGCGGGCGTACCGGCCGGGGTGTTCAACCTGGTCACCGGCCTCGGCCCGGTCGCGGGCCAAGCCCTCGCCGAGCACCCCGGTGTGGACCTGGTCTCCTTCACCGGCTCCACGGCGGTCGGCAGGCAGATCGGTGCGACCGCGGGTGCGGCCGTCAAACGGGTCGCCCTCGAACTCGGCGGCAAGTCCGCCAACGTCATCCTGCCGAGCGCCGACCTCGCCAAGGCGGTCAACGTCGGCGTGGCCAACGTGATGTCCAACTCCGGCCAGACCTGCAGCGCCTGGACCCGCATGCTGGTGCACGCCTCGCGATACGACGAGGCGGTCGAGCTGGCCGCCGACGCCGCCGCGAAGTACGGCGACCGCATCGGCCCGCTCGTCAACGCGGGGCAGCGGCAGCGCGTGCGCGGCTATATCGAGAAGGGCGTCGCGGAGGGCGCGCGGCTGGTCGCGGGCGGCCCCGAATCCCCACGCGAACAGGGCTACTTCGTCAGCCCGACCGTCTTCGCCGACGTGACTCCGGAGATGACGATCGCCCAGGAGGAGATCTTCGGACCCGTCCTGTCGATCCTCCGGTACGAGAACGAGGCGGACGCCCTGCGCATCGCCAACGGCACGGTGTACGGGCTCGCCGGCGCCGTATGGGCAGGCGACGAGTCCGAGGCGGTCGCCTTCGCACGTCAACTGGACACCGGGCAGGTGGACATCAACGGCGGACGGTTCAACCACCTTGCGCCGTTCGGCGGTTACAAGCAGTCGGGCGTGGGGCGGGAACTGGGCTCACACGGGCTCGCGGAGTACCTCCAGACCAAGTCCCTCCAGTTCTGAGGAGCGCCGACGTGGCTGACATGGTTCGTGCTGCCGTACTGCCCGCCGTCGGTGCTCCGCTGGAGATCACCGAGATCGAGCTGCCGGAGCCCGGCCCCGGGCAGGTGCGGGTGCGCCTCGCCGCCGCCGGGGTCTGCCACTCCGACCTGTCACTGTCCAACGGGACCATGAGGGTGCCGGTGCCCGCCGTGCTCGGTCACGAGGGCGCGGGCACGGTCGTCTCCGTCGGCGAGGGAGTCACGCATGTCGCGCCCGGCGCCGATGTCGTACTCAACTGGGCGCCGTCCTGCGGCAGTTGCCACGCCTGTTCGCTCGGGGAAGTGTGGCTGTGCGCGAACGCGCTGGCCGGCGCGGGGAACGTATACGCGCGGCGGGCCGACGGGAGCGACCTCCACCCCGGGCTGAACGTCGCGGCGTTCGCCGAGGAGACGGTCGTGGCCGCCGCGTGCGTGCTGCCCGCGCCGCCCGGTGTCCCCCTGGCCGACGCGGCCCTCCTCGGCTGCGCCGTGCTCACCGGATACGGCGCCGTGCATCACTCGGCGAAGGTCCGACCGGGGGAGACCGTCGCGGTGTTCGGGGCCGGCGGGGTCGGTCTCGCGACGGTGCAGGCCGCCCGGATCGCCGGCGCCTCGAAGATCGTCGCGGTCGATGTGTCCTCGGCGAAGGAGGAGCTGGCCCGTTCGGCAGGTGCCACCGAGTTCGTCGTCGCCTCCGAGAACACCGCACGCGAGATCCGTGGGCTCACCGGCAAACAGGGCGTCGACGTGGCCGTCGAGTGCGTGGGCCGCGCCGTCACGATCCGTACGGCCTGGGAGTCCACACGACGAGGCGGCCGTACGACGGTCATCGGCATCGGCGGCAAGGACCAGCAGGTCTCCTTCAACGCCCTGGAGATCTTCCACTGGGGCCGCACGCTGTCAGGTTGTGTGTACGGCAACTCCGACCCAGCACGGGACCTCCCGATCCTGGCCGACCACATCCGCGAGGGCCGCCTCGACCTGGGCTCGCTGGTCACGGAACGGATCGCTCTGGAGGGAATCCCGGCCGCCTTCGACAACATGGTGGCGGGGAAGGGCGGGCGGGCGTTGGTGGTGTTCTAAGGGCGAGGCGGCCCACGGGACAACCCGCGCGTGCACGACCGTTGACCCGCATACCGTCCGGTCGGTACGGTCCCTCGAACGTCCCCGCACCCACCGGAGTGTGCACGCAATGGACACCGCACCTTCCGCGCTCCCCGGCGCGACCACCAGCCCAGACACCAGACACCGCCGCAAGGTGGCGACTGCCGCCGCCCTCGCCTCCGCCGTCGAGTGGTACGACTACTTCGTCTTCGGGATCGCCGCGGCCCTCGTCCTCGGAGACCTGTACTTCCCCGCGGGCAGCCCCTCCGCAGGAGTCCTCGCCGCGTTCGCCACCTTCGCCGTGGGCTTCCTCGCCCGTCCGCTCGGCGGAGTCATCGCCGGCCACCTCGGCGACAAACGAGGCCGCAAGCCCATGCTCGTCCTGGCCCTGACCCTGATGGGCGTGGCCACCACCGGCATCGGCCTCCTCCCCACGTACGCCACGATCGGCATCGCCGCCCCCATACTCCTCGTCGTCCTGCGCGTGATGCAGGGCATCGCGGTCGGCGCGCAGTGGGGCGGCGCGATGCTCCTCGCCACGGAATACGCCCCCGAAGGCAAGCGCGGTGTCTACGGCAGCGTCGTCCAACTCGGCGTCCCCATCGGTGTGGTGACCGCCAACTCCGTCTTCCTGCTCGCCGGCGCCCTCACCAGCGAGAGCGCGTTCGCCGCCTGGGGCTGGCGGGTGCCGTTCCTGATCGGCCTGCTCGTCCTCGGACTCGCCTGGTACATCCACACGCGCGTCGAGGAGACCCCGGAGTTCCGCCAGGCCGAACGGGCCCTGGCCGAGAAGGAGAAGGGCGAGAAGAGCTCCCCGCTGCGCACGATCCTGCGCGACCACCTCGGCACGGTGCTCCTCGCGGGCGGCTCGTTCGCCGTGAACACCGCCACCTTCTACATCCTCATCACCGGCGTCCTCGACTACACCACCCGCGAACTCGACATGGAACGCAGCGCCGTCCTCACCGTCTCGCTCTGCGTCAGCCTCACCCAGCTCGTCCTGATCCCCGCGTCGGCCGCGCTCTCCGACCGCGTCGGACGCATCCGGATCTACGGGTTCGGCGCGGCCGGGATCGCCCTGTGGGCCGTACCGATGTTCCTGCTGATCGACACGGGCTCACTGCTGTGGCTGGCCGTCGGCACGTTCGTCGCCAGTTGCTTCCTCAGCATCATGTACGGCCCTCAAGCCGCCCTGTTCGCCGAGCTGTTCACGCCCGAGATGCGCTACACGGGTGCCTCGCTCGGCTATCAGATCGCGGCCGTGTTCGGCGGCGGACTCGCGCCGTTCGTGATGGTGCTCCTGCTGGAGGCCACGGACACGTCGATGTCGGTGTCCGCCTACATCATCGGGCTCGCCGTGATCGCGCTCGTGTCCATCAAGGTCCTTGCAGACAGGGCACGTTCGGCCTCGGCCGAGGCAGAGGGCTCAGAGGGCTGAGTCCGGGGCCCGCTCGGGTCGTGGCTCCGGAACCGCTCCCGGGGCCGCGACCTCGGCGGTCCGTGGCCGGGACCGCGACACCGCGACGCCCGCCAGACACACCAGCCCACCGACGAGAGTGATCCAGCCCGGCACCTCGTCGAGCACCAGCCAGGACATCAGCACCACCAGGGCGGGCACAGCGTACGTCGTCGCGCCCATCTTCCCGGCCGTCGTACGGGCCAGCGCGAACGCCCAGGTCGTGAACGCGAGCGCGGTCGGGAAGACGCCCAGATACAGCATGTTGAGCGTCGCGGACAGCGGGGCGTCACCGGCTTCGGACACCAGCTGACCGGCGAACGGCAGACAGGCCACCGCGCCGATCACACAGCCGTACGTCGTCACCTGGAGCACGGAACCATGTCGCAGGGCCGGCTTCTGGGCGACGACCCCGCCCGCGTACGCCACCGCCGCGAGCAGACAGAGCAAGACGCCGAGTACGGACGCGCCGCCCTCGCCCGACATCGACAGACCGACCACCGCCGCGCCCGCGAACGACACCGCCATCCCCGCCAGCAGCCGCGGCGGCAGCCCCTCCTTGAGCAGCCACCCCGCGAGCAGGGCCATGACCAGCGGGCCGACGTTCACCACCAGCGCGGCCGTGCCCGCGTCGACCTTCTGCTCACCCCAGTTGAGCACCACCATGTAGAGCCCGAACCAGAGCAGCCCGGAGACCACGATCCCCGGCCAGGCGGCACGCGGCGGCAGCCCCTCCCGGCGTACGAGACAGATGACCCCGAGCACCAGCGCCCCGGCCAGCAGCCGCCCGAGAGCCAACGCCCCTGGCGAGTACGCCGATCCCGCACTCCGAATCGACACGAACGCGGACGCCCACAACACGACGGTCACCGCCGCCGCACCGGCGGCGAGCAGGTCCGTACGGCGGGCGGACAGGGGCGGCTTCATCACGCTCCAGAGGCTAGATGGGTGGGGGAGGAAGGGCTCGCGAATTTCGGACGGGGTGCTGGGCGAACAGGGAAGTCAGTGGAGCGTCGCCGGCTCGATTCCCAGCAGCTCCGCGAAGACCCGCTCGCCCTTGTCCGTGACCTTCACGGCCCGCTCCGAGCCGATACGTACGCACCAACCCGAGTCCAGCGCGTGCCGGCACAGGGCGGCGCCCGCGACGCCCGCGAGGTGCGGGCGGCGTTCGGTCCAGTCGAGGCAGGCGCGGGCGAGAGGCCGCCGACCGGTGCGTACGAGCGGGATGCCCTGGTCCTCGAACCAGGCGAGCCCGTCGTCCGTGAGCGCGAACCCACCGTGCCGGCACAGCAGTTCAAGCCCGGTGAGGGCATCGGTGACCGCGATGCCGAGGCGCCCGGCGAGGTGGTCGTAGCAGGTGCGGCCACGCGCCATCGCGGAACCGGCACTGGACTCCCGCAAGCCGCGTGGCCGCTCGGTGCCCGGAGGTGCGATGTACGCGGCGAGGTCCTCGACGAGCTGCGCGACCCGGGCGTCGGCCAGTCGTACGTACCGGTGCCGCCCCTGCCGTTCCTCGGCGAGCAGCCCGCCCGCGACGAGCTTGCCCAGATGTTCGCTGGTCGTCGACGCGGCGACGCCCGCGTACCGCGCCAGCTCGCCGGCCGTCCAGGCCCGACCGTCGAACAGGGCCAGCAGGAAGGTGGCTCGTGTCTCGTCGGCGATCAGCCCGGCAAGCGTCGCGAGTCCCGGGGCCTGGGCAGTCCCGGGCCGCGTGCGGGGCGTGTTCCTGGTGCTCATGGGCCCAGCATGCGACACGGACGGTTCTGTGGCCGCCGAACCGTGACGTCGCCTCCGTGCGAGCGCGTTACACCGCTCGCGCCAGCTGCTCGTACTGCTGCGTCAGCCCGTCCAGCAGTGCCGTGAGCCCCGTCTCGAAGGCCCGCTCGTCGATCTTCTCCTGCTGCTCGGCGAGGAGATGGGCCTGCCCGAGATGCGGATAGTCGGCGGGGTCGTACGCGCTCTCGTCGTCCACGAAGCCCCCGGCGAAGGAGCCGAGCGCGGAGCCCATGATGAAGTACCGCATCAGCGCGCCGATGGACGTGGCCTGCGCGGGCGGCCAGCCCGCGTCGACCATCGCGCCGAAGACCGCGTCCGCCAGGCGGAGACCGGCCGGCCGGCGGCCGGGGCCACGGGCGAGGACCGGCACGATGTTCGGGTGGTCGCGCAGGGCCGACCGATAGGAGACGGCCCAGTCGTGCAACGCGGTGCGCCAGTCCCGGCCGTCCTCGAACATCGACAGATCGACCTGCGCGCTCACCGAGTCCGCGACCGCCTCCAGGATCTGGTCCTTCGTACGGAAGTGGTTGTAGAGCGAGGGCCCGCTCACTCCCAGTTCGGCGGCGAGCCGGCGCGTGGAAACGGCCGCGAGACCCTCCGCGTCGACGAGCGCCCGTGCCGTCGCGACGATGCGGTCGGTGCTGAGGAGGGGCTTGCGCGGTCGGGCCATGGCGCACATGGTATGGCTGCGCACGGAACCTGACAGTGCCAATCCCTGGGTGCCCGTAGTAGTGATTCAGCGGCTTCCTGAGTACGCGGCTGAGTATCCGAGCGGATGTGGTGCCCGCCACTTTCGCCGATTCTCTTCCCATGAGTGAGACACCTGTCAAGCAGCAGTCCACCGCGGCCTTCTACGGCCAGGCGGTTCTCGCGTTCGCCGTCGCCATGGCGGCCACGGCCATCGGCATCTTCAACCTGCAGGCCGACGCCTGGGTGCGTGGCTTCCTGGGGATCGCCGTCCTCTACCTCGTCACCTCGGCCTTCACGCTGGCCAAGGTGATCCGCGACCGGCAGGAGGCCGGGCAGATCGTCAGCCGGGTCGACCAGGCCCGGCTGGAGAAGCTGCTCGCGGAGCACGACCCCTTTGAGAAGCTCTGAACCGCTTGAAGCTCTGGGGCCCTGAGCGGGCACGCTAAGCGCTCGCTCAGGCTGCGAGGTATGGTGGTTCGTCCTGCCAGTGGAGAACTGACAGCGGAGAAGGGGCGAACAGCGATGAGTACGGCGGAGGAGACGGCCGGCGGCGAGGTGTCACCGTGGGCCGAGGTCACCCCGGACGCGGCCCGGCGGCTGCTCGTCGCCGCGGTGGAGGCCTTCGCCGAGCGCGGGTACCACGCGACGACGACCCGTGACATCGCGGGCCGCGCCGGCATGAGCCCGGCCGCGCTCTACATCCACTACAAGACCAAGGAAGAGCTGCTCCACCGGATCAGCAGAATCGGCCACGAGAAGGCCCTCGAGATCCTGCGGACGGCCGCCCAGGGCGAGGGCAGCGCGACCGAACGGCTCGCGGACGCCGTGAGGTCCTTCGTGCGCTGGCACGCCGGGGGGCGCACCACCGCACGGGTCGTGCAGTACGAACTGGACTCGCTCGGCCCGGCCGCCCGTGCCGAGATCATCGCGCTGCGCCGCCAGGTCGATGCCGAGGTACGCGGGATCATCGAGGACGGCGTGGCAAGCGGTGAGTTCGATGTGCTCGACGTGCCCGGCACCACACTCGCCGTGCTCTCGCTGTGCATCGACGTCGCCCGCTGGTTCAACGTGAACGGCCCCCGGACGCCGGACGAGGTCGGCGCGCTGAACGCCGACCTCGTGCTGCGGATGGTGGGAGCGAGGAAGTAACCCCGGGTCGCCGACGCCTTCGTACCGATCAGAAGTAGTAGCGCGACACCGACTCCGCCACGCACACCGGCTTGTCGCCGCCCTCGCGCTCCACGGTCACCGCGGCCGTGACCTGCACGCCGCCGCCCGCCTCCGTGACCTCCTTGAGCACCGCCGTGGCGCGCAGCCGCGACCCCACCGGCACCGGTGCAGGAAACCGCACCTTGTTGCTGCCGTAGTTGACGCCCATCTTCATCCCCTCGACTCGCATGACCTGCGGCACGAGCGCGGGCAACAGCGACAACGTCAGATACCCGTGCGCAATGGTCGTCCCGAAGGGACCCGTGGCCGCCTTCTCCGGGTCCACATGAATCCACTGGTGGTCACCCGTCGCGTCCGCGAACAGGTCGATCCGCTTCTGGTCGATCTCCAGCCAGTCGCTGTACCCCAGCTGCTCGCCCGCCGCTGCCTTCAGATCGTCGGCGGACGTGAAGATCCTCGGCTCTGCCATGTCCCTGGCCTCCCGCGTGGTCAATGTCTAAGCGACTGCTTAGCATGGTCGGGTACGGGGCCCCTGTCAACGGACCGAGAGGGTACGTACCGCAGTGTGACGAGGTAGGTAGGCTTTAAGGAATGCCCCAGATTTCAGAGAAGATCCATGAACTCACGGTCGGCCAGTTGTCGGCCCGCAGCGGCGTCGCCGTATCCGCCCTGCACTTCTACGAGTCCAAGGGCCTGATCAGCAGCCGCCGGACCACGGGCAACCAACGCCGCTACGCCCGTGACGCACTGCGCCGGGTCGCCTTTGTACGGGCCGCCCAGCGCGTCGGCATCCCGCTGGCCACGATCCGCGACGCGCTCGCCGAACTTCCTGAGGGGCGCACTCCGACGCGGGAGGACTGGGCCCGCCTCTCGGAGGCCTGGCGTTCCGAACTCGACGAGCGCATCAAGCAGTTGAGCCGTCTGCGTGACCACCTCACCGACTGTATCGGCTGCGGCTGTCTCTCCCTGGAGACCTGTGTGCTGTCCAACCCGGACGACGTCTTCGGCGAGAAGCGGAGCGGTTCGCGACTCATGGTGGAACGCAAAGACATGAAGCAGCGGCGGAACCAGCGAGAGAGGGAGCCCGAGAGCAGCTGCTGAAGCCACGCGCTCCGCTGGGGTAGCCGGACGACTGCGCTCGTTCGTGTTGCCTCGGCTTCGGTTGCACGGGCTTCACTCGCCCTGACCTTCACGTGCACGGGGGTGCGCCGCCGTGTAAGCCGCACCCCCGTCGTGCTTACACCGACACCAACAACCGCCCCCGCCTGGACTCCGCCAGGGCCTCGGGTGTCAGAACGGGACGCGGAACCACTATTCCGCAGTCCGTGCAGACCGGGCCCGAGGACGGTTCGTGGGCCAGGTCGTACTTCCATGTGAGGCGGTCGCCCGAGCACACCGGGCAGACCGAGCCGGGCTCGCGCTCCAGGGCCGCGATGAGCCGGCGCAGCACTTCCGCCAGCGGCTCATGGGGATGGACCCGGGGGTCGTCGCACCACGCGACGCCGCAACCGCCCCAGGTCAGCCGGTGCCAGTCGTCGACACTGCCCGGCCTGCGCAGCCCGTCGTGCTTTTCCTTCCTGCGGCGCTCGGCGAACGCGTCCTCGTAGGCGAGCCATACCGAGCGCGCCTCTTCGAGTTCGTCGAGCGCGGCCACCAGCCGAGCCGGATCGGGGGAGCGGTCCTCGGGACCGAACCCGGCCCGGGAGCACAAATGGTCCCAGGTGGCCCGATGTCCGTAAGGGGCAAACCTTTCAAGGCACTTGCGCAGTGAATAGCGCCGCAGTGCCAGGTCGCACCTCGGATCGCGCACCTGTCTCGCCAGACTCCGGAAACCGGCCATCGCCCTGCACCTCCGTCACACCTGCACCTGAACTTCGGTCACTTCGGCGTCGTCGTACGAACGTTGCCGAATAGACGTATCAACAGCCGATTCGGCTCCATCCGATTTCCGATGGCCGCCATCAACCCTCTGAGGAACGGCATTTCAGCCGCACACCGGCCTCCTTTCAGCCAATGCCGCCTCAGTGGCCCAGTCGCTGCGATGCAAAAAGGTGACTACTGCTCATCTTCAACTTCTGGGCTACCGGCGGTAACCTCCAGCTCATCCATGTCGGGAGGAGCACTAATGCGACGGCGCACCCCACGCACCACCCCCCACGGCCTGAGAACTCCCCGCAGATTCGCGGGGTTCCTGAAGGCCGCATCAGTGTTCGTTCTCACTGTCGGCCTGCTGTCACCGCTGCAACAGTCGGTGGCCGCCGATCCGCAACCGAAGGCAACCGACTACTGCGAGGGGCAGTGCGCGGACATCCTGCCGCCGGGTACCAACGGCAGTGCCACGCTCGCCGAGATCCTCGGCAATCAGCTGTTCGGTACGCAGCCGCCGCACGCGGACGATCAGCTCGGCCCGTACGACGCGCTGTCGTCCGGGTACCCGTCCCTGACCAACGACACCCTCAAGAATTTCTACGCCGACGCCTCCTTCGGCGTCCCCTCCGACCAGGTCGCCTCCGTCACCAAGCCCCGTGACGACGTGACGATCACGCGCGACAAGAAGTACGGCGTCCCGCACATCCAGGGCACCACGCGCTACGGCACCGAGTTCGGCGCGGGCTACGCGGCCGGCCAGGACCGGATGTGGCTCATCGACCTCTTCCGGCACATCGGACGCGGCGAGTTGACCCCGTTCGCGGGTGGCGCGGAATCCAACCAGGGCCTGGAGCAGCAGTTCTGGCCGCAGGCCCCGTACACGGAGGCCGACTTCCAGAAGCAGGTCGACTGGCTGCTCAACAACTCCGGAGAGCGCGGCAAGCAGGCCATGGAGGACGCGCAGGCCTATATCGACGGCCTCAACGCCTACCGGTTAGCCGCCAAGAACGGCCGCTACTTCCCCGGCGAGTACGTCCTCACCGGCAAGATCGACTCGATCACCAACGTGGGCGAGATCGAGCCCTTCAAGGTGACCGACATGATCGCGCTCGCCTCCGTCGTGGGCGCCCTCTTCGGCACTGGCGGCGGCGGAGAGGTCGAGTCCGCGATCTCCCTCCTCGAGGCCCAGCAGAAGTACGGCGTCGAGGAAGGCATCAAGGTCTGGGAGTCGTTCCGCGGACGCAACGACCCCGAGAGCGTACTCACCCTCCACGACGACAGCAGCTTCCCGTACGGGCAGAAACCCGAGAACCCGAAGGGCACCGCCCTGCCGGATCCGGGCTCCGTCGAGAAGGAGCAGCTGATCTACGACCGCACGGGCGCCGCCCAGTCGGGCGCGCAGAAGACCACGTCTTCGGTGAAGACGCCGAGCAAACTGAAGCCCCTGAAGGGAGCCTTCAACGAAGGAGTGCTCCCGGAGGACCTCTTCAGCGGCGGCGCGACCAAGAAGGGCATGTCGAACGCCCTGATGGTCTCCGGGAAGCACACCGCCAGCGGCAATCCGGTCGCCGTCTTCGGCCCGCAGACCGGCTACTTCGCACCGCAGTTGCTGATGATGCAGGAACTCCAGGGCCCCGGCATCAGCGCACGCGGCGTCTCCTTCGCGGGCGTCGGCATGTACGTACAGCTCGGTCGCGGCCAGGACTACTCCTGGTCGGCCACCTCGTCAACACAGGACATCACCGACTCGTACGCCCTTCAGCTGTGCGAGCAGGGCGGCGGCACGCCCACCAAGCAGTCCACGTCATACCTCTACCACGGCGTCTGCACCCCCATGGAGAAGATGGAGAAGACCAACGCCTGGAAGCCGTCGGTCGCCGACTCCACGGCCGCGGGCTCCTACCGCATGCAGGTCTTCAGAACGAACTACGGCATCGTCACGCACCGCGCGACCATCGACGGCAAACCCGTCGCGTACACCTCACTGCGCTCCACCTACCGTCACGAGGCCGACTCGGTCATCGGCTTCCAGATGATGAACGACCCCTCGTACGTGAAGGACGCCAAGTCCTTCCAGCAGGCGGCACAGCACATCTCGTACGCCTTCAACTGGTTCTACGCGGACTCCCGTGACACCGCCTACTACATGAGCGGCAGCCACCCCGTGCGCGCGGACGACGTCGACGCGTCCTTCCCGGTGAAGGCCGAGAAGGCATACGAGTGGAAGGACTTCGACCCGGAGCACAACACCACCGAGCTCGCGCCGCCCGCCGAGCATCCGCAGTCGGTCAACCAGGACTACTACATCTCCTGGAACAACAAGCAGGCCAAGGACTTCAGCTCCGCCAACTTCAGCCTGGGCGCGGTCCATCGTGGTGATCTCCTCGACGGGCGGGTCAAGGAACTCGTCGACAAGGGAGGTGTCACCAGGGCGTCCCTGACCAAGGCGATGGCGGAGGCCGCGGTCGTCGACCTGCGCGGCGAGCAGGTACTGCCGGAACTCCTCAAGGTCCTGCGGAGCAAGCCGATCAGCGATCCGGCGCAGGCCAAGGCGGTCGACCAGCTGGAGGCCTGGCTGAAAGCGGGCGCCCAGCGCAAGCAGACGTCCGCAAGCTCGAAGACGTACGGGCACACGGACGCGATCCGGGTCATGGACGCGTGGTGGCCACTGCTCGTCGAGGCCGAGTTCAAGCCGGGACTCGGGCAGGAACTGTGGGACGCGCTGACCGCGCAGCTCACGGTCGACGAGTCACCGTCCGCGGGCCACGGCCCGACCGGCTCGCACGCGGGCTCGTCCTTCCAGTACGGCTGGTGGGGCTACGTCGACAAGGACCTCCGTACGGTCCTGGGTGACCCGGTGGAGGGCAAGCTGGGCCGCACGTACTGTGGCGACGGCGACCTCGACGCCTGCCGGACAGCTCTGCTGACGAGCCTGGGCCAGGCCGCGGCCAAGTCCGCCACCGAGGTCTATCCGGGCGACGACGTCTGCTCGGCAGGCGACCAGTGGTGCTCGGACGCCATCGTCCAGCGAGCGGTCGGTGGCGTCACCCACCGGCCGATCCAGTGGCAGAACCGGCCTACCTATCAGCAGGTGGTGGAGTTCCCGGGGCATCGGTAGCGGTTCCCGGTAGTGGTCCTCTCCGGCGGTGGGGGCGGGGTTTTCCTCGTCCCCACCGCTGCTGCCTGTTGGCCGTACGTCCCGTCAGGTCATCGGTACAGCAGGTACTGCCGGCGCATGCGTCGGAACGCCGTCAGTTCGTCCTGCCAGGCCGCCACGATCTCGTCGGCGCTCGCTCCCGCGTCGATCATCGTGCGCACCCGCGTGGAGCCCGTGAGCTTGTCGATCCAGTTGTCGGGCCGCCAACTGAAGCCGTTCCAGACCTTCTTGGCGGTGACGAGGAGCGCGATTCCGGTACGTACGGGGTCGTATGCCGCCCGGTCGTGGACATGGATCTGCACGCCCCCGACCGTCTTGCCCTGGAACTTGGAGAACGTGGGAGCGAAGTACGCCTCCCTGAAGTGCACACCGGGCAGCCCGAGTTGATTGATCTCCAGGGCCCACCGTCTGTCGATGCCCTCCGCGCCGAGCAGTTCGAAGGGGCGGGTCGTGCCGCGCCCCTCCGAGAGATTCGTGCCCTCGAAGAGACAGGTCCCGGAGTACACCAGGGCGGTGTCGGGTGTCGGCATGTTCGGGCTCGGCGGCACCCAGGGGAGCCCGGAGCTGTCGTAGAACTCCGAGCGCTTCCACCCGCTCATCAGGACCGTCTCGAGTGGCACCGGATCGGTCAGGAACTCGCCGTTGAACAGCCGCGCCAGCTCCGCGACCGTCATGCCGTGCGCCTGCGAGACCGGCTGCCGGCCGACGAACGTCGCGAACTCCTTGTGCAGTACGGGGCCTTGGGCTGCGCGTCCGGTCACCGGGTTCGGGCGGTCGAGCACCATGACGCGCTTGCCCGCGAGTGCCGCCGCCTCCATGCAGTCGTACAGGGTCCAGATGTACGTGTAGAAGCGGGCGCCCACGTCCTGGATGTCGAAGAGGATCGTGTCGACGCCGGAGGTCGTGAAGATGTCGGCCAGGGGCTGGCCGCTCTTCAAGTACGTGTCG
The DNA here is from genome assembly GCF_054783935.1 of Streptomyces pseudoechinosporeus. NCBI lineage: Bacteria > Bacillati > Actinomycetota > Actinomycetes > Kitasatosporales > Streptomycetaceae > Streptomyces > Streptomyces pseudoechinosporeus. Next base: position 418,592 of record NZ_BAAGPS010000001.1, on the reverse strand, counting down.
TAGACGGGCAGTCCGGTCGCGGGGTCGTCGTACCGGCCTTCGGAGCCGCCTGCTTGGGCGGTGCCGCGGAAGCCGTGTTCGGGGCCGAACACGGCGGTCAGGTTCACCCGGTCGTCGGCGTGCATGACGTCCACGATGTGGCGGGCGTCTCTGGTGATGCCTGTGGGGTTGGTGACGATACCGATGCGCTGGCCGCTGAGCTGGGCGTAGGCGTTTGTGGTGAGGTTCTCGAATCCTGTGCGTAGGTGCCTGCGGCGCTCGGCGGTGGAGGGCTCGGCGGTGGAGGGCTGGGAGGCCGTGGTGAGCGATGCTGCTGCCGTTGTCGCTGCGAGGAGAGCTCGTCTGGATAGGCGCATGGGGCGCACGGTAGCGCTCCGCTGGGTGCGGTTTGAAGCTGCGGGTGTGTGGCTGGTCGCGCAGTTCCCCGCGCCCCTTAGGTCCGGTGGGTGGGTCGGGGCCGTGGGCCGGTGCGTCAGCCCGTCGCAGGCCGGGCGTACGGCCCTGGCCTGGTACAGGGTCCTGGTTCTCCGAGACCGAACCTAAGCGACGGGCATACGACGCACCGGCCCACGGCCCCTCCCGCCGGTGGGCAAGTGACGGGTCCGTCGTAGCTGACGGCTCCAAGTGCGCCCCCATTTGGGGGCGGCAGGTGGCCTTCCCCGCAACATACCGACCGGTTAGTCTGACTGTAGGCGAGTGCTGCTGAGCCGATTCTTGTCGCGTCGTGTCGAAGGAGACCGAGGGTGGAAGCCGTGCGGGATGCCGGAGTGGTTGTCACCGGAGCGGGGGGTGGGATCGGGGCCGCGTTGGCTCGTCGGTTCGCTGCCGCGGGGGCTCGGGTTGTCGTCAATGATCTGGACGGTGTGAAGGCTCGGGTTGTTGCCGAGGAGATCGGTGGTTTTGCGGTGCCGGGGGATGCCTCCGCGATCGTGGCCGAGGCTCGGGACGTGCTCGGTGGCACGGTTGATGTCTACTGCGCCAATGCGGGGCTTGCCTCTGGGGGTACGGAGGCGGCCGATGAGAAGGTCTGGGCGTTGGCCTGGGATGTGAATGTCATGGCGCACGTGCGGGCGGCGCATGAGCTGATTCCTGAATGGCTGGAGCGCGGCAGTGGCCGTTTCGTTTCGACGGTTTCGGCGGCGGGGCTGCTCACGATGGTCGGTGCCGCGCCCTACAGCGTCACCAAGCATGGTGCGTACGCCTTCGCCGAGTGGCTGTCGCTGACGTACCGCCATCGTGGCGTGAAGGTGCACGCGATCTGCCCTCAGGGCGTGCGGACGGACATGCTGGCCAACACGGGCAGTGCGGGCGACCTTGTGCTCCAGCCGACCGCGATCGAGCCGGAGGCGGTCGCGGACGCGCTCTTCGCGGGGATCGAGGAGGACCGGTTCCTGATCCTGCCGCACCCGGAGGTCGCCGGGTACTACCAGGCAAGGGCCACCGACCCGGACCGCTGGCTGACCAACATGAACCACATCCAGCAGAAGTGGGAGGCGGACGGCCGGTGACGACTCGCTTGTACGCGGTCAAGTCGGACCCCGGCGCACTCGCCTCGTACCGCAGGGAGAGACTGGCCCCGTACACAACTGCGTGATCCTGCTCTCCTTGCCGGAAACAGGCAGTGAGAAGATCCTCCGCGGGTACGTGCTCGGACAGTGCGGGCGGCAGGGACAACGGTCGGTGACTTTCGGAAGGCAGGTGGCGGCGGTGCCCAGGACGATGGAAGGGGACGGTACGCCCGTCCCGAGGCGGCTGCTGGCGGCAGCCACCAGACTCTTCGCCGAGCAGGGATACGACCGCACCTCGGTGCAGGAGATCGTCGAGGCGGCGGGCGTCACCAAGGGCGCGCTGTACCACTACTTCGGTTCCAAGGACGATCTGCTGCATGAGGTGTACGCGCGCGTGCTGCGCCTCCAGCAGGAGCGGCTGGACGCTTTCGCGGACGCCGACGCACCCGTCGAGGAGCGGCTGCGGGGGGCCGCTGCGGACGTGGTGGTCACAACGATCGAGAACCTCGACGACGCGGCGATCTTCTGGCGCTCCATGCACCACCTCAGCCCCGAGAAGAACAAGCAGGTACGCGCCGAGCGCCGTAGCTACCACGAACGTTTCCGCGCCCTGATCGAGGAGGGCCAGGAATCGGGTGTCTTCTCCAAGGCGACGCCCGCCGACCTGGTGGTGGACTACCACTTCGGCTCCGTCCACCATTTGCCGACGTGGTACCGCCCCGACGGCCCGCTGAGCCCGCAGCAGGTCGCCGACCATCTCGCCGACCTGCTGCTACGGGCTCTGCGCCCCTGAGGGAACTACAGATACTGCTTGATCTCCTGGCGCGCCAGCGACCGCTGGTGCACCTCGTCCGGACCGTCGGCGAGCTTCAACGTGCGGGCGGTCGCCCAGAGTTCGGCCAGCGGGAAGTCCTGGCTGACGCCGCCCGCGCCGTGCAGCTGGACGGCCTTGTCGAGGATGTCGACGACCGTCCGCGGAGTCGCGATCTTGATCGCCTGGATCTCGGTGTGCGCACCGCGATTGCCGACGGTGTCCATCATCCAGGCCGTCTTCAGGACCAGCAGCCGCAGCTGCTCGACGGCGACGCGCGCGTCCGCGATCCAGTTCTGTACGACGCCCTGCTGGGCGAGCGGCTTGCCGAAGGCGGTGCGTGAGACGGCCCGCCGGCACATCAGCTCGATGGCCCGTTCCGCCATGCCGATCAGCCGCATGCAGTGGTGGATACGGCCCGGACCGAGCCTCGCCTGGGCGATGGCGAAGCCGCCGCCCTCCTCGCCGATCAGATTGCTCACGGGTACCCGCACCTGGTCGAAGACGACCTCCGCATGCCCGCCGTGGGAGTGGTCCTCGTAGCCGTAGACCTGCATCGCCCGGCGGATCTCGACGCCCGGGGTGTCGCGGGGCACCAGCACCATGGACTGCTGACGGCGGATGTCGGCCCCGTCCGGGTCCGTCTTGCCCATCACGATGAAGATCTTGCAGTCCGGGTTCATCGCCCCGGAGATGTACCACTTGCGGCCCGTGATGACGTACTCGTCGCCGTCGCGCTCGATGCGGGTGGTGATGTTCGTGGCGTCGGAGGAGGCCACATCGGGCTCCGTCATCGCGAAGGCCGAACGGATCTCACCCGCGAGCAGCGGCTCCAGCCACTGCTTCTTCTGCTGCTCGTCGCCGAACTGCGCGAGTACCTCCATGTTGCCGGTGTCGGGCGCCGCGCAGTTCGTCGCCGTCGGCGCCAACTGCGGGGAACGGCCGGTGATTTCGGCGAGCGGCGCGTACTGGAGGTTCGTCAGTCCGGCACCGTACTCGGTGTCGGGGAGAAAGAGGTTCCACAGGCCCTGCCGTCGCGCCTCGGTCTTCAACTCCTCTACGACAGCGGGGGTGTCCCACGGTGAGACGAGCCGGGCGTGCTGCTCGTGAGCGACGGCTTCCGCCGGATAGACGTACTCGTCCATGAAGGCGAGGAGCTTGCCGCGCAGTTCCTCGGTGCGTGCGTCGAAAGCGAAGTCCATGGCTGGTCAGCCTTCCTGAAGTGTGGTCAGGCCGTTCTCGACGAACACGGGCACCAGCTCGCCGATGCGGTCGAAGCCCGCGCCGACCGTCTGGCCGAGCGTGTAGCGGTAGTGGATGCCTTCGAGGATCACGGCCAGCTTGAACCAGGCGAAGGCCGTGTACCAGGCGACAGCGGACACGTCGCGCCCCGAGCGCGCGGCGTACCGCTCGATCAGCTCGGCGGGCTGAGGGTGCCCGGCGGCCGAAGCGGTGGTGGAAATGGGCGAGTCGGGCAGCGTCAGCGGGATGCTGTACATCACCAGCAGTCCCAGGTCCGTGAGCGGATCACCGAGCGTGGACATCTCCCAGTCGAGGATCGCCGTGATCCGGTCGCCCTCACCGATCAGTACGTTGTCGAGGCGGTAGTCGCCGTGCACGACCGTGGCCGTGGGGGAGTGCGGCAGCTCGCGACCGAGCGCGGCGTGCAGTTCGTCGATTCCGGCCAGCTCCCGATTGCGGGAGGCGTCCAACTGCTTGCCCCAGCGCCGCAGTTGCCGGTCCAGGAAACCCTCAGGCCGCCCGAAGTCCGCCAGTCCCACCTCGGCGGGGTCCACCGCGTGCAGTTCGACCAGCGTGTCGACGAGGCTCAGCATCGCGTCGCGGGTGCGCTCCGGGCCGAGCGGGGCGAGCTGCTCGGCCGTCCGGTACGGCGTGCCCTCCACGAAGTCCATGACGTAGAACGGCGCGCCCAGCACCTCCTTGTCCTCGCACAGCAGCACCGGACGCGGCACCGGCACGGCCGTCGGATACAGCGCGCTGATCACCCGGTGCTCGCGCTTCATGTCGTGCGCGGTGGCCAGTACATGGCCCAGCGGAGGCCGCCGGACGACCCACTTCGCGCTGCCGTCCGTCACGGCGTACGTGAGGTTCGACCGTCCGCCCTCGATCAGCCGGCCCGTCAGCGGGCCGTGGACCAGACCGGGCCGCTCTGCGTCGAGCAGGCCGCGCAGTCGGTCAAGATCGAGACCTGGCGGGTGGTCTGGGCTCATCGTGTTCCTCCGTACGCCGGTGTATGGGGTTCTCATCATGATGCCGACCGGTCGGTATGTCGTCCAGTGCGGCGGCGAAACGTGATCGGTCTCTCGTGGGTCTCGATCGCGCGGGGTCTGCTGTTGGCTACCCGGCCTGGGCGGATGTACGCGAACGGGGTCTGCCCCTCGGCTCTTCACAGGACGAGTGCCGCCGCGCAGAGGGCCAGGGCCACGGTGTACCCGGCGGCGGCGGTCGCGTGCTTCGGGGTGAGCGCCGCGGGGCCGCCGCTGTCGGCCGTCGTCAGGGTGCGGATGCGGTGATGGGCGACGGTGAGGAAGCCCAGCCAGAGCGCTGCGCACAGGGCGCAGGTGAGGACCCTTGCGGCCGTCGGGCCGCTTTGGAAGGCGGTTCTGGCGGCCAGTACGGCGACGACGGTGCCGGCGAGGGTCGTACGTCGCCATGCCAGCCGCGTACGTTCCGGCTGTAGGCCCGGGTCACGGGTGTCCTGCGGGTCTCGGTCGGGTACGGTCACGTCGCTGTCAGCCTTCCCAGCCGAAGAGCACGACCAGGACCATAGCGACGGCGACGATCGCGATCACGATGCTCAGCAGGGCCGGAAAGCGGGACACGGGCAGGTCCTCGCCTCTGCGCATCGCCCGCTCGCATCGCACCCAGTGGTTCACCGCCCGCAACGAACACAGCACGCCGGCGCCCAGCAGCCCGAGCGCCAGCCCTACGCGCCAGCCCCACCGCAGATCCGGCAGAAACTGATCCACCGCGAAGCCTCCGCCGATCAGGGCGAGCGCGGTGCGCAGCCAGGCGAGGAACGTGCGCTCGTTGGCGAGCGAGAACCGGTAGTCGGGCGTCGCGCCGTCCTCCCTGATCCGCCCGGGGGCGAACCACAGGCGGACGTTCCGCACGAATTCGATCACGTTGGGACCCTATACGTGCTCGGGGTGCCTACTGGGGTGGGGCCTTGGACTCTTGGGCGGCTGCGGGTGCGTCGTGGCTGGTCGCGCCCCGCGGCGGAGCCGCATATGTCACAGCCCCGCGCCCCTGACGGGGCGCTCCCGGAGCCGCCCGCCACCATGCTCACCAGCCACGACGTGCCCGCACCCTCCCTCCGGCGGGAGGGGCCGTGGGCCGGTGCGTCGTATGCCCGTCGCGTAGGTTCGGTCTCGGAGAACCAGGACCTTCTACCAGCCCAGGGCCGTATGCCCGGCCTGCGACGGGCTGACGCACCGGCCCACGGCCCCGACCCACCCACCACCCAGGGGCGCGGGGAACGGCGCGACCAGCCACAACGAACCCGCAGTCGCCAACGGACCGAACCCACCACCCCTGTAGGCGCCCCGCCCAACCGCCGGAGGCAACCCGCACCCGACAACAAACAGTTGACTCGGTCACGCCCTTGCCCAAGGATCTGACCGACCAGTAACAAACCGAGGAGGACCTGCTCATGGCGTACGACGCAGATGTGATCGTGATCGGGGCGGGCCTCGCCGGCCTGGCGGCGACCGCGGAGCTCGTCGACGCGGGCCGCAAGGTGATCCTTCTCGACCAGGAGCCGGAGCAGTCGATCGGCGGTCAGGCGCACTGGTCGTTCGGGGGACTGTTCTTCGTGAACTCGCCCGAGCAGCGCCGTCTGCGGATCAAGGACAGCCATGCGCTGGCGCTCCAGGACTGGATGGGCACTGCTGCCTTCGACCGTTCCGAGGACCACTGGCCGCGGAAGTGGGCAGAGGCGTATGTCGACTTCGCGGCCGGTGAGAAGCGGTCCTGGCTGCATGGTCAGGGCGTGCGGTTCTTCCCGGTGGTGGGCTGGGCCGAGCGCGGTGGCTACGACGCGAACGGGCACGGCAACTCCGTTCCGCGCTTCCACATCACCTGGGGCACCGGCCCCGGACTCGTCGCGCCCTTCGAGCGGCGGGTGCGGGCAGGGGTGGCCCGCGGGCTCGTCCAGCTGAAGTTCCGGCACCGCGTTACCGGGCTGTCGCGCAGCGCGGGCACCGTCGACACCGTCAGCGGCGAGATCCTGGAGGCCTCGGACATCCAGCGGGGCCAGGCCAGCAGCCGTGCGGTCACCGGTGCCTTCGAGCTGCGGGCCCAGGCGGTGATCGTCACCTCGGGCGGTATCGGCGGCAACCACGATCTCGTACGGGCCAACTGGCCCCAGCGCCTTGGCAGTCCGCCGGAGCGGATGATCTCCGGCGTACCCGCGCACGTCGACGGCAAGATGCTGGCCATCGCCGAGGACGCGGGCGCGCGCCTCATCAACCGCGACCGCATGTGGCACTACACCGAGGGCATCCAGAACTGGAACCCCATCTGGGACAACCACGGCATCCGCATCCTGCCCGGCCCGTCGTCGTTGTGGCTGGACGCGCGGGGCAAGCGGCTGCCGGTGCCGCTCTTCCCGGGCTTCGACACGCTCGGCACGCTGGAGCACATCATGAAGAGCGGCTACGACTACACGTGGTTCGTGCTCAACCAGCGGATCATCGGCAAGGAGTTCGCGCTCTCGGGTTCGGAGCAGAACCCCGATCTGACCGGCAAGTCCGTCAGGGACGTCTTCGTACGTGCGCGGGCGGACGTGCCCGGTCCGGTGAAGGCCTTCATGGACAGCGGAGTCGACTTCGTCGTCGAGAAGGACCTGAGCGCGCTCGTCCGCGGTATGAACGCGCTCACGAAGGAGCCGCTCGTCGAAGAGGCCGCCCTGCGCCGCGAGATCACCGCGCGCGACCGGGAGATCGCGAACCCGTTCACCAAGGACCTCCAGGTCACAGCGATCCGCGGGGCCCGGAAGTTCCTCGGGGACAAGCTGATCCGTACGGCCTCCCCGCACCGCATTCTCGACCCCAAGGCCGGCCCGCTGATCGCCGTACGCCTGAACATCCTCACCCGCAAGACCCTCGGCGGCCTGGAGACGGACCTCTCCTCGCGGGTGCTGACGGAGGGCGGGGATCCGCTGTCCGGTGTGTACGCGGCGGGGGAGGCAGCCGGCTTCGGCGGCGGCGGCGTCCACGGCTACCGCTCCCTGGAGGGCACGTTCCTCGGCGGCTGCCTGTTCTCCGGCCGCACAGCGGGCCGAGCGGCGGCAAAGGCTGTGAACTGAGTCCCGGGCTGCGGCCGACGGTGAAGCCCGTGGGCCGCAGCCTGAAGCTGCAATTGGTGGCGAAGCCTGTGGGCTGGGGCCTGAGGCTGGGTGTGGTGGTGGAGGCCGTGGCCGGAGGCCTGGGCTGTAGTCGGTGAGCGGAGGCCGTGGGCCGGGGGTCTGAGGCTGTGGTCGGTGGCGAAGCCTGTGGGCCGGCCTGACGGCTGACGGAGGCCGACGTGACGGTACCCGGCTCGGCACGGGTGAGCGTGCACGGCACGCGGGCACCCCACAGACCGACGTCCCACCAGCCCGGATGGGTGAAGCTGTGCGCGTTCGGCTGTAGCCGCCTCGCCACATCCGGGCGCGCGCCGACATGGTTGTCGCATGAGCACATGGATGCCGACGACCGCGGTGAACGAGCGGGTTGTCCTGTACGGACACGACACGATGGGCCTTGGCCACGTCCGCCGGAACCTTGCCCTCGCGGCGGCCCTGCGCCGCGGCCCGTCTGCCCCGCGCGTGCTCGTCCTCACCGGCTCGGCGGAGGCCGGCCGGTTCCCGCTGCCCGACGGGGTGGATCTGCTGGTGCTGCCCGGTGTCGCCAAGGACGGGTCGGGGGAGTACCACAGCCGCAGGCTCGATGTCCCGCTGGCCGACATCGTGGCGCTGCGCAGCGGCATCCTGGCCTCCGCGCTGACGTCGTTCGCGCCGCACCTGCTGGTGGTCGACAAGGTGGCCCGCGGCTTCGCCGGCGAACTGGATCCCGTCCTCCCGGCCCTGCGTGACGCCGGCACCCGCATCGTGCTCGGCTTGCGCGACGTCCTCGACGCGCCCGCCGCGGCCGTCGACGAGTGGCGCAGGCTGCGGACCACCGAGGCGCTGCGCCAGTACTACGACGAGGTCTGGGTCTATGGCGACCGGCGGGTCAGCGACCTGGCCGCCGATTGCCGCCTGCCCCCGTCGGTGCGCCACCTGCTGCGCTACACCGGCTTCCTCGCCGACGGTCGCCCGAGCGGCCCGGCCGGGCCCGCGCCCGTCGACGGCGGCAAGCCTTACGTGCTGGGCCTGCTCGGCGGCGGCCAGGATGGCGCCGAGCTCGCCGAGGCGTTCGTCGCCGCGCCCCGCCCCACGGGTGTCGCGGGCGTGCTGGTGACCGGGCCCTACCTGCCTGCCACCACGCGGGCCGGGCTGCACGCCGCCGCGGCCGCCGATCCGGGCCTGCGCGTCGTGGATTTCTGCGACGACCCGGTGTCCTGGACGCGGCGCGCGTCCGCGGTCGTGTGCATGGGCGGTTACAACACCGTCTCCGAGGTCCTGTCCACCGATACGCCCGCGCTGCTTGTGCCGCGCGTCGAGCCGCGAACCGAGCAACTCGTCCGTGCCCGGCGCCTGTCGGAGCTCGGTCTCATCGACGACGTGCACCCGGGCGACCTCACCCCCGCGCTGCTCGGCCGCTGGACGGCCGAGGCCACCACCCGGCCGCGCCGACCGCGCGGCGGCATCGACCTCGGCGGCATGGACGCCGTCCGCCGCTTCGCAGAAAACCACTTCGAGGAGGCTCGCCGTGCTGCCTGAGACCGGTCCCTCCGACCGTGTGGGGTATGTGCTCAAGCGCTACCCCCGCCTGTCGGAGACCTTCATCGTCACCGAGTTGCTGGCCCGCGAGGCCGCCGGCGAGGACATCGCGATCGCAAGCCTGCACGCCGCGGGTGACTCGCGCTTCCACGCGGCGATCGCCGCGGTCCGCGCCCCCATCACCTGGATACCGGAGGTTCACGACGCGCCGGCGCTGTGGGAGGCCCTGCGCACCGCCCACCGCGATCTGCCCGGTCTGCCCGCGGTGCTTCCCGAAGTGCTGGCCCTGCCGGACACCGACGCCGCGCAGGTTCTCCACGTGGCCCGCTGGGTGCGCGCCAACGGCATCACCCATCTGCACGCGCACTTCGCGAACCAGGCCACGACCGTCGCCCGGCTGGCCGCCGCGATCACCCACGTGCCCTACTCGTTCACCGCGCACGCCAAGGACATCTTCCACGCCTCGGTCGACCACGCCGCGCTGCGCGCGATGCTCGCCGATGCCCACCACGTCGTCACCGTCAGCGAGTACAACGTGCGATGGCTGCGCGAGCGGTTCGGCGACGCGGCGGTCCGGGTGCGCCGCGTCTACAACGGACTCGACGTCGCCGGGCTGCCGTTCAGTGAGCCGCGGTTGCGCAACGGCCGCATCGCGTTCGTCGGCCGGCTGGTGGAGAAGAAAGGTTTGCCCGACCTGATCGACGCGGTCGCGCTGCTGCGGGAGCGGGGCAAGCCGGTACCGCTCGATGTCGTCGGGGGCGGGGTGCTCGAGGCCGCGCTGCGTACCCAGGTGCGTGTACTGGGCCTCGACGAGCTCGTCACCTTCCACGGGCCGCTGCCCGCTGACCGGGTGCTGCGGGTGCTGCGGGATGCCAGTGTGTTCGCCGCACCGTGCGTCCACGCCGCCGACGGCGACCGCGACGGCCTGCCGACGGTGCTGCTCGAAGCCATGGCCGTCGGCACGCCGTGTGTGTCCACGCCGGTCACCGGAATTCCCGAGGCGGTCGTCCACGGCCGCACCGGGCTGCTCGTCGGCGAGCGCGAGCCGGACGCACTGGCCGACGCCATCGACCGGCTGCTCGCCGATGCCGGGCTGCGCGTGCGGCTCGCCACCGCCGGGCGCGCCCACCTCGAGGACCGCTTCGACCGCCGTGTGCAGGCGGCGGAGCTCGCCCGGCTGCGGCGGGGCCCGGTGCACTGGGCGCCCGCCTCCGCGGCGACACCCGCCACGGCCCGGGACGGCGT
>NZ_BAAGPS010000001.1:265182-408086 GCF_054783935.1 Streptomyces pseudoechinosporeus | reverse complement strand
CGACCGCACCGACGCCGTCCCGGCCGGGGTGGGCGCCACGGCGCAGGAAGCGGCGCTGTGAGCAGCGGGACCGCGGTCTACGTCGTCACCGCCCCCGGGGTACCGCCCTTCGGTGCCAAGGGCTGTTCGGTGCATGTACAGGAGGTGCTGCGCGAGCTGCGGCGCCGCTACCGCACGGTGCACCTGATCACCACCCGGCCGGGCGGCACCGCACCGCACGGCCTGGCGGACGTCGTCGTGCACGAGGTGCCCCGCCCGGGCGGGGCGGACCTGGCCGCCCGCGAGGCCGCACAGCGCCGCGCCGACGACGTGGCCGCGACGATCCTGACGCGGCTGTGCCGCGAGCACCGGGTCGATGTCGTCTACCAGCGCTACACGCTGTGGAGCGCCGCCACTCTGGAGGCGGCGCGCCGCGCCGGGGTGCCGTCCGTCCTGGAGATCAACGCCCCGCTGCCGGCGGAGCAGGCCGAGTACCGCGGCCTGCACGACGCCGCCGCAGCGCTCCGCTGGACGCTGCGCGCGCTCGACGCCGCCGACGCCCCGTTCGCCGTGACCGGAGCCGTCGCCCGCTGGGCGGAGCAGCTCGACCCGCGCGGCCGGGCGATCCCGGTCATCGGCAACGGCGTCGACGTCACCCGCTTCACTCCGGGCCCCCGCAGGCGCACCGCCGAGCCGGTGGTCGCGTTCGTCGGCACGTTCAAGCCCTGGCACGGCCTGGACCTGCTCGTCGACGCGGTCGCGGCCGCCCGCGCCGCGGGCCCGGCGATGCGGCTACTGCTCATCGGGGACGGCCCGGAACTCGCCGCGACAAGGGCACGGGCCCGCGATGCCGACGTGCCGGTGGTCGCGACCGGGCACCTCGCCCACGCCGAGGTGCCGGACCTGCTGCGCGGCGCCGACCTCGCCGCCGCGCCCTATCCCGAGGGCGACCACTATTTCTCGCCGCTCAAGGTCGCCGAGTACCTCGCCGCGGGGCTGCCCACCGTGGCCAGTTCCATCGCCGACCTGCCCTGCCTCGTGGCCGACGGCACCGAGGCCCTGCTCGTGCCCCCGGGAGACGTCGCCGCCACCAGCGGCGCCCTGGCCCGCCTGGCCACCGACCCGGTGCTGTGCACGCGGATGGCACGGGCGGGGCGGCGGGCCGCCGAGCGGCGGCTGTCCTGGTCGGCCGTGGTGGACAAGACACTCGGCCTGGTGCAGGACCGGCCGACGGCGGCGGAAGCGGTCGGCTGACATGCCGCGCCTCCGCCGGCCCGGCGCCCGGCCCGACTCCACGGCCTTGCGTGCCACCCTGCGCCACCTGCTGCCACTGCTGCGGCAGGAGCGCAAGCTGGTCGCACTCGGGCTGCTCACCATGCTGGTCGAGGTGCTCGCCACCCTCGCCGAGCCGTGGCCCCTCAAACCCGTGATCGACGAGGTGCTGCCTGCCTTGCTCAGCGGCGAGCCGGTCCCGCTCGGACAGGTGCTCGGCCTGCCGGTGCTCGCCCTCCTCGCCGCAGCCGGGCTGCTGGCCGTCGTGGGCCTGCGGGCCGGCGCGGCCTATGCCTCCACCGTGTGCTTCGCGATGATCGGCTCGCGGGTGATGACCCGAATACGGTCGACGGCCTACCAGCGGGTGCTGGCGCAGTCGGTGCGCTACCACCAGTCGAACTCCTCGGGCGACCTGCTGTCCCGGCTCACCACCGACGTCACCCGCCTGCAGGAGGTCGCGATCACCGCCTGTCTGCCGCTGGTCGGCAGCGTCGTGATCTTCGTCGGCATGACCCTGGTCATGCTGGTCCTCGACCCGCTCCTCACCGTCGTGGTCCTGGCCGCCGTGCCGGCGTTCCTGCTCAATGCCCGCCGCTCCTGTGGGCGGGTCACCGAGGCGGGGCGGGAGCAGCGCCGCAACGAGGGCACCCTCGCCGGGCTCGTCGGAGAGGCGCTCGGGTCGGTACGCGTCGTGCAGTCCTACCGCATCGAGGAGCGGCTGGCCGCCCGCTTCGGAGCCGACAACGCCGCGAGCCTGCGCAGCGGCATGCTCACCCAGCGCCTGTCCGCAGGCCTGGAACGGCGCACCGACCTCGTCATCGGCGCGGCCACCGCCGTGGTGCTGCTGATCGGTACGAAACGCGTGGTGGACGGCGCGCTGAGCCTGGGCGAGCTGGTGGTGTTCCTCAGCTACCTCAAGAGCGTGTTCAAGCCGATGAACAACCTCGCCAAGTACACCGGGCGCATATCCAGGGCGGCGGCGTCGGGCGAGCGGGTCGCCGAGCTTCTCGACGCCGAGCCCGAGCTGCGCGACATGCCGTGGGCGCGTCCGCTGCCCGCGCCCCGCGGCGACATCCGGCTGCAGGAGGTGACCGTCGCCCACGAGCCGGGCCGCGCCGTCCTCTCCGGCGCCTGCCTGCACATCCGCCCTGGAGAACGGGTGGGCGTCGTCGGGGCCAGCGGCTCCGGCAAGTCGACGCTGGTGGCACTGCTGCTGCGGCTGCTGGACCCGGAGTCCGGCCGAGTGCTGCTCGACGGGCACGACCTGCGCGATCTCACGCTGGCGTCGGTGCGCTCGGCCACCGCGGTGGTGCTGCAGGAGTCGGTGCTGTTCGCCGACACGGTGCGGGAGAACATACGCCTCGCCCGTCCGGAAGCAACCGACGCCGAGGTCCATGCCGCAGCCGTGGCCGCGGACGCCGACGCCTTCATCAGCGCCCTGCCCCACGGCTACGACACCGTGCTCGCCGAACGCGGCGACTCCTTGTCCGGCGGGCAGCGGCAACGCATCGCGATCGCGCGCGCGATGCTGCGCGACGCGCCGGTCGTGCTGCTCGACGAACCCACCACCGGGCTGGACGCGGATAGCCGCCGCGCGGTGCTGGCCGCGCTGGACCGACTCACCCACGGCCGCACCGTGCTGGTCGTCGCGCACCACGAGGAACTGCTCGCCTCATGCGACCGGATCATCCGCATCGCCGACGGCCGCATCGAGCAACTGCCCCACCCGGGGCCACCCCGCCCCGAACACGCTCGGCCCCGCGGAGCGCGGCCCTCCCCGGCACCCACCCACTCCGGAGACCCGCGATGACCACCCTTCCGCGGAAGCATCCCGTCCACGACCCGGTGCTCGCCCCGGCCGATCGGCTCGCCGACCGCACCGAACTCGCTCGGCTGCTCGGCGTACTGCCCTGGCTCGACGGCGCCCCCGAGCCGTTCAAGCGGCTGCGCCCCGGCTGGCCTCGGCTGGTCGGCGATGTCGTGGACCACGCCGAATCGGCGGCGACGGAACTGAGGAGGCTGAGGTGACCCCTCTGCTGCCCGCGCTGCCCGCACTGAACAGGGTGCCGGTGGAGTTCACCGCCCGCAGGGCCTGGCCGCACGCCGAAGGTCTCGCGGTGGAGGCGACGACGCGCGGCGGGACCGTCGTCGGCCTGGTCATCACCGACGACCGGGTGCGGGTGCTCGCCGGCGCCGACCCGGCACTGCCGGCGCTCGGCCCGGCCGTGGCCCGGCCCGGCACCGTTCTGCTGGTACACCGGCCCGGCCGGCGCGCGGTGCTGCGCGAGGCCGACGGGCACTACCGCAAGATCGTCCGACCCAAACGGACGCACCGGGTCGCCGACGGGCTGCGCCAGGTGCGCGAACGCGTTCGTGACGTGCGGGGTGCCCCGCTGGTGCCCGCGGTCCTGGCGGCCGAGCCCGCCGAAGGCTGGGTTCGCCTGGCGGCGCTCCCCGGCCCGACCTTGCACACCCTGCTGGCGACCGCGCCCGACGACGCGGTCGCGTTCTGTGCTCGGGTCGGCGTCGCGCTGGCCGCGCTGCTGAGGGCTCCGGCGGACGGTCTGGCCCGGCACACCGCGGCCGACGAGGTCGCGGTGGTGCGGCGGTGGACGGCCGATGCCGACGCCGCGGGCGCCGCGGGCCTGTCCGCCGCCGTCGCGCCGGTCGCCGCCGCGCTGCTCGCGCTGCCGGTGCCTTACTGGGCGCTCTGCCACCGAGACCTGCACGACGAGCAGCTCATCGCCACCAGCGCCCCGTCGGCCGACGGGGCGGCGGGCGGGCGCGCGGTCGGGCTGCTCGACCTCGACATGCTCGCCGCCGCCCACCCCGCGCTGGACACCGGAAACCTGCTGGCGCACCTGCACCTGCGCACGCTGCAGGGCCACTGCGCACCGGCGGTAGCCGCGCGCTGTGCCCGTGCCCTCACCGGCGGCCCTCTCGCAGCAGCCCTCGAACCCACCGCCGTGCGGGTCCATACCGCCGCCGCGCTGCTGCGGCTCGCGGCTGTCTACACCTTCCAGCCCGGCCCGCGGGACCTCCCCGCGCGGCTCGCGGCCCTTGCCGGTGACGCTCTGTCGTCCTCCTGGAGAAACGCGTGGCCACCGTCACGGCCTGAAAGCCATCGGCGTCTGTCGAGAGGCCGGTGGCTGTCGTGAGGTCGGTGCTCGTCCGGGCCAACGGCCCGTCCCCCCGTGGCAGATTGACACAAATGGCGCGCCTGTCAGGCTTGACGCGAAGTGTTGGGTGGAGGTTTGCTGTGCGTGATCAATCGCTGATGTGACAGCCGTGTGAGGAAGTCCAGCGGTGTCCCCACCACCCCTCGGCCGCGGCCGTAAGCGCGCGGCCCATGCCTTCGACAGTGCTCTTGGCGACACCGAACTCATCACAGCCCGGGCCGCGTTGGCGCAGGGCCGGTGGACCGCCGTACGGGCACTGCTCGTGGCGACCGGCGACGACTGGGACCGCCGCGCGCATCGCGTCACCGTGCTCGCGCAGGAGTCCAGTACGCAGGCCTGGGCCCGCGACTGGCTGCTCGCCGAACCCGAGTCCGCCGACGCCGCCGTGCTGCTCGCCGTGGCCGGTGTGCAACGCGCCCTGAACGGCAAGGAGAAGCCGGACCGGGCGCGCAAGGCCTGCCACAGCGCGGTCGCGCTCGCACCGGTCGACCCCACGCCCTGGCTCGGCCTGCTGATGCTGGAGCGCGTCCTGGGCAGCGACGAGGAAGTGGTCCGGCTCTTCGACGAGGTGCGCCATCGCCACCCCGACCACCACCACGCCCACCATCTGATGACCGCCCGGCTCGCCGAGCGTCGGCCGGAAGCGGGCCAGGATCCGCTGCACGAGGTGTACGACTTCGCCGGCTGGTCCGCCGAACAGGCGCCCGCCGACTCACCGCTGGCGATCCTGCCGGTCGTCGCGCACGCCGAGCGCTATCGCGTGCTGGCCGCCGCCGGCTGGGAGTCAGTCGATCCGGTGGCCTCCGGGCACTGGGCCGGCCGCCGGGCCCGCCAGGTGATGAAGGCCGCCTTCGACTGGTGGCTGGAGTGGGAGCGCGACGACCATCCGCGCAGCCATGTCGACCTCAACTTCCTTGCCCACGCCAAGTTCTGCGAGGGCCGGGGCGCCGAGGCCGCCGCCCTGTTCCACCGCATCGGACCGCATGCGACCCCGGCCCCGTGGGCGTACCCCGACCGAGATCCGTACACCGCCTTCCGTGCCGCACGCGACAGCGTGCTCGGCGCGGCGTGAGACCCCATACAACAAGCGACCAGTAAACGACCGCACTTGACATCCGAAAGGACAACCCCGCGATGACGACGGGCAGTTCGAAAGCCTCGAGCACTTCGAGTGCGAGCAGACCGGCAGCCGACGGCGGCGGCATCAGCACCTTCAAGGGGCAGGAGCGCGCGCTGCGCGCCGACCGGCTCGGCACGGCGGGCCTGCTCCTGTCCGTGCTCGCGGCCACCGCCCCGCTCATGGTGGTCGCGGGTGTCATGCCCACGGCATTCGCGGTGATGGGCATCGTCGGCCAGCCGCTGCTCTTCGTCATCCTCGGCGTGGTGCTCGTCCTCTTCAGCGTCGGATACGCGGAGATGAGCCGCCACGTCCACAACGCCGGCGCCTTCTACGCGTACGTCGCCCGCGGCCTCGGCGGCACCGCCGGGTCGGGTGCGGCGGCGGTCGCGCTCGTCGCGTACAACGCCCTCCAGGTGGGCATCTACGGCATCTTCGGCTTCGAGGTGTCCGGACTGTTCGCCACCTACCTCGAACTCGAAGTCGCCTGGTGGATACCGGCGTTGGTGGCCGCGCTCGTCGTCGGCGCGCTCGGCTGGCTGAAGATCGACGTCAACGCGCGCGTGCTCGGCGTCCTGCTGATCATCGAGGTGGCGCTCGTCGTCATCTTCGACTTCGCGGCCGTCGCCGACCCCGCCGGGGAGGGCCTGTCGCTGCACGCCTTCAACCCGGACACGCTCACCGGGGCGGGCCTCGGCACCGCACTGTGCTTCTGCGTCGCCGCCTTCCTCGGCTTCGAACAGGCCCCCGTGTACGCCGAGGAGACCAGCCGTCCGCACATCCTGGTCCCGCGCGTGATGTTCCTCGCGGTCGGCTTCGTCGCTGTCTTCTTCGCGATCAGCTCCTGGGCGCTGACCGTCGCCGCCGGACCCAAAGCGATCGTGGGCACCGCGCAGGATCAGGGTCCCGGGCTGCTGTTCTTCCTCACCGAGTCGCGGCTCGGCGGGACCTTCACGGACGTACTCCATGTCCTGTTCGTGACCGGCATGTTCGCGGCGATGCTCAGCTTCCACAACGTCGTCGCGCGGTACGCCTTCGCCATGGGCCGCGAGGGGCTGCTGCCCGCCGCGTTCGGCCGCACGGCGGGCACGAGCGGTGCCCCCGGCACGGGCTCGCTCCTGCAGACCGTCGTCGCCGTGCTGGTCGTGGCCGGCTTCGCGGTGGCCGACGACAAGCCGACCGGCGACCCGACCGCTCCCGTGCTGCAGCTGTTCACCTGGTTCGGCAACATCGGAGCGCTCGGCATCATCCTGCTCATGGCGGCGGCCTCGCTCTCGGTCATCGTCTTCTTCGTCCGCCGTGGCGCCGCCGGTGCGCAGGCCTGGCGGCTCGCCTCGTCCGCGGTCGCGGGTGTCGCGCTCCTCGTCATCGCGTACTACACCGTCACGGACTTCGACGTACTCGTGGCTGCGGGCCCCGGCTCCGCGCTGACCTGGGTACTGCCGGGCATCATCCTGCTGGCCGCCGTCCTCGGCCTCCTCCAGGGCCTGCTGCTGCGCTCCCGCAACCCCGAGGCGCACGCGCGCATCGGGCTCGGGAACGAGGCGTTCCAGCTGGACAAGGCGGCGGAGTCCGGCTCCTGAAGTTCCGCCTCCTCAAAGACCGGTGAGAAGTGGTTACGGATTACTGACGGGCACCCCTGACCCCTGGCTTTCCGGGGGGCAGGGGTGCTCGAATCAGTGCGTGAACTCGGAACAACCGACGGCCTCGGAACCGGAGCCGGGCGGCACCCCCATAGGGCGGCGGCTCCTGCTCGGCACGCTCGGACTCGGTGCGCTCGGCGTGGCCGCCGCGCCCGTGCTCCAGCGCGGCCTCGAGTCCTTCCTCGGCGGCGCCGCCGACAAGGACCCCACCGGACTGACCGGCCTCCTCCCCAACGGCGGCGGCTTCCGCTACTACTCGGTCGCCTCGTCCGTCCCGCGCAAGAACGCGGACAACTACCGCCTCACCATCGACGGCCTGGTGGACCGCCCCACCACGTACACGCTCTCCGAGCTGCGCGCCCTGCCGCAGACCCGGTTCGTCCGTGACGTCCAGTGCGTCACCGGCTGGCGGGTGCCGGACACTCCCTTCGAAGGCGTACGGCTCTCCCAGCTGCTGGACGCCGCCGGGGTGCGCTCCTCGGCCGGGGCCGTGCGCTTCACGTGCTTCGACGGTATGTACTCGGAGAGCCTGACGCTGTCCCAGGCCCGCCGCGACGACGTCCTCGTCGCCCTCCGTATGCAGGACAAGGACCTGTCCCACTCCCACGGCGGCCCCGTCCGCCTCTACGTCGCCCCCATGTACTTCTACAAGTCCGCGAAGTGGCTCTCCGGCATCACCCTCACGTCGGACGTCCGTCCCGGCTACTGGGAGAAGCGCGGCTACGACGTGGACGCGTGGGTGGGGCGCTCGAACGGACGTGACGATGAGGCCACGTGAGACGACGCCGTCGGCGTCGGCGGCCGGTCCGGCACGGCCCGACGAGCCCGGCGCTTCCGCCGCTTCCGCCGCGTCCGCGCGAGTACGCCGGTTCAGCCGGGGTGAGCGGTGGGTGCATCGCGCGACGGCTGTGTTGATGGGGCTGTGCGTGGTGACCGCGGCTTGCCTCTACGTGCCCCAGCTGGCGGAACTGGTCGGTCGCCGTGCGCTGGTGGTCGTGGTGCACGAGTGGTCGGGGCTGCTGCTGCCGGTTCCGGTGCTGGTGGGTCTCGCGTCCCGCGCGTTCCGTGCGGACCTGCGGCTGCTGAACCGGTTCGGGCCGCATGACCGGGTGTGGCTGCGGGCGGCTGCGCGCCGTGACGCCCAGCCTGCGTCGCGTCCGGCCGGGAAGTTCAACGCGGGTCAGAAGACGTATGCGGCCTGGATCGCCGGGGCGACGCTGGTGATGCTCGGCACGGGGCTGTTGATGTGGTTCACGCACCTGACGCCGCTTGTCTGGCGCACGAGCGCGACGTTCGTCCACGACTGGCTGGCCCTGACGATCGGTATCGTCCTGGCCGGGCACATCGGGATGGCGCTGGCAGATCCGGAGGCGCGGCGGGGGATGCGGACGGGGGCGGTGAGTAGGGAGTGGGCGGAGCGGGAGCATTCGCTTTGGCGTCCGTAGTCTGGTGCGGGTTCGCTCCGCTGGGTGAAGCGGGGCGACTGCGCTGCGCGGTCGGGTGCGGGTTCGTTGTGGCTGGTCGCGCCGTTCCCCGCGGGGTGCCTCCGGCGGTTGGGCGGCTGCGGGTTCGTGGTGGTTGCTCGCGCCGTTCCCCGCGCCCCTGGGTGGGTGGTGGGTCGGGGTCGTGGGCCGGTGCGTCAGCCCGTCGCAGGCCGGGCGTACGGCCCTTTGCTGGTACAGGGTGCGGGTGGCCTGAGACCGAACCTAAGCGACGGGCATACGACGCACCGGCCCACGGCCCCTCCCGCCGGGGGGAGGCTGCGGGTTGTTCGTGGTTGAGGGCGCCCACGCGGCGGAGCCGCACATTCGCCGTCATGGATGCCCTCGTCCTCGCGGTCGCCGCCCGGGTCCGCGACCGCGCGACCGGCACGGCCGACCTGCTCGACTTCCTGCGCTCGCAGCTGTCCGGTCCAGGCCCGGCCTGAGAGCTCCTGCCACCCGGACGGCACAATGCCCCCATGCCCCGACGCAGTTCAGTGCCCCGCCGACGGCCGCGCGGTCACGCCGCGCCCGCCGCTTCCTGCCCGTGTGGCCTCCCCGAGGCGTACGAAAAGTGCTGTGGCCGCTTCCACTCGGGCGCCGAGACCGCGCCGACCGCCGAGGCGCTGATGCGGTCGCGGTACTGCGCGTTCGTGAAGCGCGACGAGGCGTACCTGCTCCGGACCTGGCATCCGCGGACCCGGCCGCCGCGGGTGGAGTTCACACCCGGGATGAAGTGGACCGGCCTGGAGATTCTCGGTACGGACCAAGGATCGGCGTTCCACAACACCGGGACCGTGACCTTCCGGGCCTCGTACGCCGGCGGCTCGCTGCACGAGCGGAGCCGGTTCGAGCGGGTCGACGGGGCGTGGGTGTACGTGGACGGGGAGTTCATCAAGTAGCGGGAGGTGCCAGTATGTCCAGCTCCTGAAGCGCGCCCACCGCGATCTCGCGGGTCAGTTCCTCCGCCCGGTCCGCCTTGCGTTCCCGTACTGCCTCCGCGACCTGGACGTGCAGGGTGACGGCGGCCGGGTCGGGGTCCCAGAACATGACCTCGTGACGGGTGCGGCCCGTCAGGACCTCGGCGACGACGTCGCCGAGGCGGGCGAACATCTCGTTGCCAGACGCGTTGAGGATGACCCGGTGGAAGGCGATGTCGTGGACGAGGTACTTCTCGAGCTGGTGGCCGCGTGAGGTGGCGACCATGCCCAGGGCGCACTCGGTGAGTTCGGCGCACTGTTCGGCCGTGGCGTGCTGGGCGGCCAGGCCCGCGGCGACCGGTTCGACGGCGGAGCGCAGCACGGTGAGCGAGCGCAGCTGGCGCGGGCGGTCGGCGCCCGCGAGACGCCACCGGATGACCTGCGGATCGTAGACGTTCCACTCGGAGGCGGGGCGCACGATCACACCGACCCGGCGACGCGACTCGACCAGGTACATCGACTCCAGGACCCGTACGGCCTCCCGCATCACGGACCGCGACACCTCGAAGCGCTGCGCCAGCTCGTCGGTGCGCAGGACGCTGCCCGGCGGGTACTCACCCGCGGTGATGGCAGGACCGAGGCTCTCCAGTACATGGCCGTGCAGCCCCCGGCCCGGTGTGCTCATGGGGTTCAGCCTACGAGTCGGCCCACGGGAAGAAAAAGTCAGACTTTTATGTCACAGACTCTTGAACTCGTATGACCTAATAGGTTTCAGTGTCGTCCACGGATGCGGCACGCGGCCTCGACGTACATCCCGTCGTCGACCGTCCGATGTCGAAGAAGACAGCGAGAGCACGATGAATCAATCGCGGTCCACCCATGTCGTCGTGATCATGGGCGTGGCAGGCACCGGCAAGACCACCATCGGTCCCCTGCTGGCCGACCGGCTCGGCGTGCCGTACGCCGAGGGCGACGACTTCCACCCCGAGGCCAACATCGCCAAGATGTCGGCCGGGACGCCGCTCACCGACGAGGACCGCCGGCCCTGGCTGGACGCCATCGGCCGGTGGGCGCACGGGCGGGCCGGGCTCGGCGGGGTGGTCAGCTGCTCGGCGCTGAAGCGGAGTTACCGCGACCGCTTGCGGGCCTCCGCGCCCGGCGTCGTCTTCGTCCATCTCACGGGTGACCGGAAGCTCATCGAGGACCGGATGGCGCACCGCAAGGGGCACTTCATGCCAACGGCGCTGCTGGACTCCCAGTTCGCCACCCTCCAGCCGCTCCAGTCGGACGAGGCGGGTGTCGCCGTGGATGTCTCCGGCAGTCCGGAGGAGATCACCGAGCGGGCCATGACCGCTCTGCACGGCCTCGACCGGTAACTCCCCAGCACCCCCGAGCAGTAACTCCCCCTCCCCTCAAGCCACTCAAGGAAAAGCACCGTGACCAGACTCAGCGTCGAGATGCTGGCAGCGGACCCGGAGCCGATCACTTCGGCGGGTCATGCGCAGCTGGGCATCGCCGTTCTGGCGGGCATCGCCGTCATCGTTCTGCTCATCACCAAGTTCAAGCTGCACGCCTTTCTCGCGCTGACCATCGGGACGCTGGCGCTGGGCGCCATCGCCGGGGCGCCGCTCGACAAGGCCATCGCCAGTTTCAGCGCCGGCCTCGGCTCGACGGTCGCCGGCGTGGGTGTCCTGATCGCCCTCGGTGCCATCCTCGGCAAGCTGCTCGCGGACTCCGGCGGCGCCGACCAGATCGTCGACACGATCCTCGCCAAGGCGGGCGGGCGTTCGATGCCGTGGGCGATGGTGCTGATCGCCTCGGTGATCGGGCTGCCGCTGTTCTTCGAGGTCGGCATCGTGCTGCTGATCCCGGTCGTCCTGATGGTGGCCAAGCGCGGCAACTACTCGCTGATGCGGATCGGCATCCCGGCCCTCGCGGGTCTGTCCGTGATGCACGGTCTGATCCCGCCGCACCCCGGCCCGCTGGTCGCGATCGACACGGTCAAGGCGGACCTCGGTGTCACCCTCGCCCTCGGCCTGCTGGTCGCCATCCCGACCGTGGTCATCGCGGGCCCGATGTTCTCGAAGTACGCGGCCCGCTGGGTGGACGTACCCGCACCTGAGAAGATGATCCCGCAGCGCACCTCCGACGACTTGGAGAAGCGCCCCGGCTTCGGTGCCACCATCGCCACCGTGCTGCTGCCGGTCGTGCTGATGCTGGCCAAGGCGCTGGTGGACATCATCATCGACGACCCCGAGAACATGGTGCAGCGCGTCTTCGACGTGATCGGCTCCCCGCTGATCGCACTGCTCGCGGCTGTGATCGTCGGCATCTTCACCCTGGGCCGGGCAGCCGGCTTCGCCAAGGACCGGATCTCGACGACGGTCGAGAAGTCCCTCGGTCCGATCGCGGGCATCCTGCTCATCGTCGGCGCGGGCGGCGGTTTCAAGCAGACGCTGATCGACTCCGGTGTGGGCCAGATGATCCTGGACATCTCCGAGGACTGGTCGATACCCGCCCTGCTCCTCGCCTGGCTGATCGCGGTGGCGATCCGGCTCGCGACCGGTTCCGCCACCGTCGCCACCATCTCGGCCGCCGGTCTCGTCGCACCGCTCGCAGCCGACATGTCGACCACACACGCGTCCCTGCTGGTACTGGCGATCGGCGCGGGCTCGCTGTTCTTCAGCCATGTCAACGACGCCGGGTTCTGGCTGGTGAAGGAGTACTTCGGCCTCGACGTCGGCCAGACGATCAAGACGTGGTCGGTGATGGAGACCCTCATCTCGGTGGTCGCCGGAGGCGTGGTCCTGCTGCTGTCATTGGTCATTTAGCGTCCTTAGGAGTACGGGCATGAGTCACCCTCTCTTCGACATCAGCGGCCGTACGGCGCTGGTCACCGGGTCCAGCCGGGGCATCGGCCACGCGCTGGCCCGTGGCCTCGCGGAGGCCGGCTGCACGGTGGTACTCAACGGCCGGGACGCCACGCGCCTCGCGAAGGCGGCGGCGGAGCTGCCCGGCGAAGCCGTGCACACAGCGGCCTTCGATGTCACGGACGGACCGTCAGTGGCGGCTGGAATAGCGGACGTCGAGGAGCGAGTAGGCCCCCTCGACATCCTCGTCAACAACGCGGGGATGCAACTCCGCGCTCCCCTCCTGGAGTTCAAGGACACCGACTGGCACCGGATCCTCAACACCAACCTGACGAGCGCGTTCCTGGTGGGCCGGGAAGCCGCCCGCCGGATGACGGAACGTGGCCACGGCAAGATCGTCAACATCTGCTCGTTGCAGAGCGAGGTGGTACGGCCCGGGATCGCGCCGTACGCCGCCACCAAGGGCGCGCTGAAGATGCTCACCAAGGGCATGTGTGCGGACTGGGGACCGCAGGGCGTGCAGGTCAACGGGCTCGGTCCCGGCTACATCGAGACCGAGCTCACCCAGCCCCTCGTCGACGACCCCGAGTTCAGCGCCTGGGTGCGGCGGCGTACGCCCGCGGGCCGCTGGGGCCGTACGGAGGACCTGGTCGGCGGCCTGCTCTTCCTCGCATCCCCCGCGGCGGACTTCGTGAGCGGGCAGATCCTGTACGTCGACGGCGGCATGACCAGCGTCCTGTGAAAGGGGCTCCCCCAATGCTCGGTTGCGTGATCCACGGCCAGGGAGACCTGCGGGTCGACGAGCTGCCACCTCCCTCTCCCGGCTCCGGCGAGGCGCTCGTCGCCATACGGTACGGCGGGGTATGCGGCTCCGATCTGCACTACTGGCGGCATGGCGGCGTAGGGGACTTCCGGCTACGGGAGCCGATGGTGCTCGGGCACGAGGGTGGGGACGGTGGTCTCGTACGGGGCCGGGGGTGACGGTCCCGCGCCGGGTACGGCCGTCGCGGTGCACCCGGCGACAGCCTGCGGCTTGTGCCCGGAGTGCGTGTCCGGGCGGCGGAACGTGTGCCGGGACACCCGTTACCTCGGCAGCGCGGCCCGCACGCCGCACGTGCAGGGCGGGTTCGCGGCCCAACTGGTCGTTCCCGACGAGCAGTTGAGGGCCCTGCCCGCCGGGCTTCCGCTGCGCCGGGCCGCGCTGGCCGAGCCGTTGTCCGTCGCGCTGCACGCGGTGCGGCGGGCCGGCGACGTCTCCGGCCGGCACGTCCTCGTCACCGGCGCGGGGCCCATCGGCTGCCTCGTCGTCGCGGCGGCGAAGGCGGCGGGTGCCGCGCGGGTGACGGTCACGGATCTGCTGCCGCGGGCGCTGGAGTTCGCGGTGGCGGCCGGGGCGGACGGGGTCGTACGCGCGGACGAGCCCGCCTCTCCCGGCCTGCCCGCGGAGGTCGACGCCGCGATCGAGGCCTCCGGGGTTGCCGCGGGTCTTGACACCTGCCTCCGGCTCGTACGGCGCGGCGGTGTCGTCGTCCAGCTCGGCATGCTCCCGCCCGGCCAGACTCCCTTCGCCGGGAACCTCGTGGTCAGCCGCGAGCTCGAACTCCGGGGCTCCTTCCGCTTCGACGGAGAGTTCGACGAGGCGCTTGCGCTGCTCGCGCGGGAGCCCAGGTTCGATGACCTGGTGAGCGCGGTCGTCCCCCTCCGCGAGGCGGAGCCGGCGTTCGCCCTGGCCGCGGACCGTACGAAGTCCTGCAAGGTTTTGCTGGACTTCGAGAGGTAGCGGTCGTGTCTGGTGTGCGGGTGGGTGGGGGAGGGTTTTCTTTCCCCAGCCCCGCCCCTTCCCGAAACGGGGGGCTCCGCCCCCAGGCCCCCAAGGGGGTGGGGGTGACACGTCGTGTCGCGGCTGCGGGTCCGTGGTGGCTGGTCGCGCCGTTCCCCGCGCCCCTGAAGGGGCGCTCCCGGAGCCGCCGGCCACCATGCTCGCCAGCCACGACGTGCCCGCAGCCTCCCACCGGCGGGAGGGGACGTGGGCCGGTGCGTCGTATGCCCGTCGCGTAGGTTCGGTCTCGGAGAACCAGGACCGTGTACCAGCCCAGGGTCGTATGCCCGGCCTGCGACGGGCTGACGCACCGGCCCACGGCCCCGACCCACCACGCACCCAGGGGCGCGGGGAACGGCGCGAGCAACCACCACGCACCCGCAGCTACCCCGCGCCACCCAGCGGAGCGCCCGGCGGATAAGGCGGCCGAGCCGGAATCCCCGCGCCGGAGGCGGACGGCAGCGGCGGAAGCGCCGTCTCGTGCAGCCAGGCGGAGAACATGTCGTCCAGCGGAGCGTCCGCGTACCGCGCGACGTGCCGCGTGAACGCCTCCGTCGTCACCGCGCCGCCCCGATGCAGCGCCGCCCACGCGCGCAGCATCCGGAAGAACGCCTCGTCACCCAGCGCACAGCGCACCGCATGCAGCACCAGCCCGCCACGCTCGTAGAGCCGGTCGTCGAACATCAACTTGCGCCCCGGATCCGCCAGTTGGAGATCCTGCGGCAACCCGGCCAGCTTCCGGTGCGCCAAAGCGGCGAGCGCCTGCGCACTGCGCCCGCCCGACCGCTCCGACCACAGCCACTCCGCGTACTTCGCGAACCCTTCGTTCAGCCAGATGTGCCGCCAGTCGGCGATGCTCACACTGTTGCCGAACCACTGGTGCGCCAGCTCGTGCGCGACGAGGCGCTCCGAACCCCGCGCCCCGTCCACATGGTTGGCGCCGAACAGGGACAGCCCCTGCGCCTCCACCGGGACGTCCAGCTCCTCCT
This sequence comes from Streptomyces pseudoechinosporeus, assembly GCF_054783935.1. Taxonomy (NCBI): domain Bacteria; kingdom Bacillati; phylum Actinomycetota; class Actinomycetes; order Kitasatosporales; family Streptomycetaceae; genus Streptomyces; species Streptomyces pseudoechinosporeus. The sequence goes on along the minus strand of NZ_BAAGPS010000001.1, from coordinate 392,817 downwards.
CGGTGACGACCACCGCGTATTCACCGAACGGATACGGGCCGAAGACCTCCTCGAACAGTTCCATCATCGCGGGCTGCCGTGCGAAGTCCCGGGAGAACGGGGTGAGCAGATGCGCCGGGATGTGCCCGGCCTGCGGTACACCGCCGAGGCCGGGGTCGCCGAGCAGCACCGTCTGGTACTTCCCGATGGACAGCCCGACCAGGTAGCTGGACGTCGGCGCCGACTGCTCGTAGACCCACGTGGTCGTCGAAGCCTTCGTCGTCCGGGTCAGCAGCCGGCCACCGGCCACGACCGAGTACGCGGACGGCGTGGTGATCGACAGCTGGTACGAGGCCTTGTCGGCGGGCCGGTCGTTGCACGGGTACCAGGACGGCGCCCCGACCGGCTGGCTGGCCACCAGCGCCCCGTCCTCCAGTTCCTCCCAGCCGAGCCCGCCCCAGGGGCTGCGTACCGGCTTGGGATTGCCCGACCAGTGCACCTCCACCGTGAAGGCGGCCCCGGCCCGGACCGGCTTCGCCGGGCGGATACGGAGCCGGCCGCCCCGGTGCGTGTAGTGCGGTGCCCGGCCGTCGACCCGTACCCGGCCCACCTTGAAGTCGGCGAGGTTCAGCAGGAACTCGGCGAGCGGCGCCCGGCCGGCTATGGCGTTGAGCCGGGCGGTGCCGGACAGCCGGTTGGGGCCGGGACGGTAGTCCAGGGCGAGTTCGTACCGGTGCACCCGGTAGCGGGCGTCCCCGTTCGCCGGGAAGTACGGGTCCGCTCCCACTGTCCGCTGCGCCACTGCTGTGTCCGCTCCCTGCCCTGTGCTCGTACGACGTGCCGGTGCCACCTCCCCGGGCGCCGTACGGGCCGCGCCTAGGGACGCCATGCTTCGATCGGGTTGCCCAGCCAGCGGGTGTCGTCGGGAACGGATTCCGCCGCCATGACGAGGGATGCGGGTCCCAGCGTGCTGCGGGCTCCGACGGTGCTGCCGGGCAGAACGATTCCGCCCGGGCCCAGGGTGGCGCCCTCACGGAGGACCACAGTATCCGTCCGCAAGATCCGGTCGTGGAAGAGGTGGGTCTGCAGGACACAGCCACGGTTCACGGTCGCGGCGTCCTCCAGCGTCACCAGGTCCGTCTCCGGCAGCCAGTAGCTCTCCACCCACACGCCCTTGCCGATCCGGGCGCCGAGGCCGCGCAGCCACAGCGACATCACGGGCGTACCGGGCACGGAACCGGCCAGCCATGGCACGGCCACCACCTCGACGAAGGTGTCGGCCAGCTCGTTGCGCCACACGAAGCCGCTCCACAGCGGGTGCTCACCGGTCCGGTGCCGCCCCACGAGCAGCCACTTCGCGACGATGGACACCAGGCCGGCGACCGCGCCCGCGCCGAGCAGCACCACGCCGCCGAGCAGCCACGCCCAGGCGCCCAGCGTGCTGAGCGCGGCCACCGTCAGCACGGCCAGCGCGGCCGAGCAGAACACCGGGACGATCCGGCACAGCTCGACCAGACCGCGCGCCCACAGCAGCCGCGCGGGCGGGTCGTACGTACGGCTCTGGTCGGCGTCGTTGGTCGCACGCGGCAGCTTCACCGGCGGCAGACCCAGATACGAGCTGCCCTTCTTGGCCTTCTTCGGCGTCGCCGACAGCACCCCGACCAGGCCGCCGTCCGGCACGGAGCGGCCCGGCGCGGTCATCCCGGAGTTGCCGAGGAAGGCCCGGCGGCCGATCTCCGCCCGCCCGATCCGCATCCAGCCGCCCCCGAGCTCGTACGGAGCGGTCAGTGTGTCGTCCGCGAGGAACGCGCCCTCGCCGACCGTCGTGAGACTGGGCAGCGCGAGCACGGTGGACACTTCGGCGCCCCGCCCGATCTTCATCCCGAGCAGCCGCAGCCACACCGGCGTGACCAGCCCGGCGTACAGCGGGAACAGCGTCTCCCGCGAGCGGTCCATCAGCTGCGTGACCGTCCAGGCCTGCCAGCCGATCCGGCTGTGCGTGGGATGCGTGCCAGGACGCAGGCCCAGACTGAGCAGCCGTACGGAGATCAGCAGGAGCAGCGCGTACGCGAAACCGAAGGTCAGCGTCGCCGGCACCAGCGCGAGCGCGGCGCCCCGCAGAGCCTCGCCGAGCCCGGCGTCCGGCGAGACGAAGACGCTCGCCACGAGGAGGGCGGCCAGAGCGGCGAGGAGCGGCAGCGCCGTCAGGGCGAACCCGGTAGCGCCGTACATGATTCCCCAGTACGTCCCCTTCCGCGGGCGCTCCTTGGGCCAGTCCCGCTTCGCCTTGCCGAGCTTGACCGCGGGAGCGCCCGCCCAGCGCTGACCGGTGGGAATATGTCCTGAGACGGCGGAGCCGGGGGCCACCTCGGCCCGCTTGCCGACGCGGGCGCCCGGGAAGAGCATGCCGCGGGTGCCGACCACCGCGCCCGCGCCCACCTTGACGGGGCCGATCTCCAGCCGGTCGCCGTCCAGCCAGTGCCCGGACAGGTCCACCTCGGACTCGACGGCGGCACCGCGGCCGAGCTTGAGCATGCCGGTCACCGGCGGCAGTGAGTGCAGGTCCACATCGGGGCCGACCTTGGCGCCGAGCGCCCGCGCGTACCGCTCCAGCCAGGACCCGGTCAGCGAGGTAGCACCGCTGAACTCGGCGAGCCGCTCCGCCGTCCACAGCCGCAGATGCACGCTCCCGCCGCGCGGGTAGCGACCGGGCTTGACGCCCCGCAGCAGCAGCCGGGCACCGCCCGCGGCGATCGCGAGGCGCCCAGGCGGACTGAAGAACAGCGCCGCTCCGGCGACGGCCCACCAGGAAGTCTGAGGAGCCCAGGGGTACGCGCCGAACCAGTGCAGGGCGTTGCCGAGCGCGGCCAGCGCCACGGTCCAGCGCAGCCCGAGGAGCGTGAACAGGGGGATGAGCAGAAGCAGTTGAACGACCTTGGCCCGCAGCGGCACCGGCGCGATCTCGCGGGCGGCACCGTCGCCCTGCGCGGACTTCTCCAGATGCCGGGCCAGCTTGCGCAGCACGGGGTGCTGATAGAGGTCGACCACGGCAGCGCTGGGGTAGCGGGTGCGCAACTTGGTGGTGAGCTGGGCGGCGGCCAGGCTGCTGCCGCCGATCGCGAAGAAGTCGTCCCGCGCGCTGCCCACGGGGATGCCGAGGACCTCGCTCCACTGCTCGGCGAGCCAGGCCTCGGTGCCGTACAGCTGCTCGGCGGGACCACTCGTCTCCAGTTCGGGCAGCGGCCAGGGCAGCGCGTTGCGGTCGACCTTGCCTGACGTACGGGTCGGCAGCTCGTCGACGGGCGCGAGCAGCGGGACCAGGGCCGCAGGCAGTTCGGCACGCAACTTCTCGACAGCGCTCGCGTGGTCCCAGCCGTCCTGCGTCACCACATAGCCGACGAGCAGCTGATTGCCGCTGCGCGCGCTGCGCACGGCGGCAGCCGCGCCCTGGACACCGGGCAGCGCCTGGAGCGCGGCGTCCACCTCGCCCAGCTCGATCCGCCGCCCGCCGAGCTTGATCTGCTCGTCGGCCCGCCCGAGGAAGACCAGCCCCTCCGGCTCGGCCTTGACCAGGTCACCACTGCGGTACGCACGCTTCCAGCCCAACGACTCCAGCGGGGCGTACTTCTCCGCGTCCTTCTCGGGATCGAGATAGCGGGCCAGACCCACCCCGCCGATCACCAGCTGCCCGCTGGCGCCCATCGGCACCGGCTCCCCGGCCTCGTCGACGACGGCCAGCTCCCAGCCGTTCAGCGGCAGCCCGATCCGGATCGGCTCCTCACCGGTCATCAGCGAGGCGCACGCGACCACGGTGGCCTCGGTGGGGCCGTACGTGTTCCAGACCTCGCGTCCCTCGGTCACCAGCCGCTGGACCAGCTCGGGCGGGCAGGCCTCGCCGCCGAAGATCAGCAGCCGTACGTCGTTGAGGGCCTCCGGCTCCCACAGAGCGGCCAGCGTCGGCACCGTGGACACCACGGTGATCTCCTGCTCCACCAGCCAGGGCCCGAGATCGGCACCGCTGCGCACCTGGGAACGCGGCACGGGCACCAGACAGGCCCCGTACCGCCAGGCCAGCCACATCTCCTCACAGGAGGCGTCGAAGGCGACGGACAGCCCGGCCATGACCCGGTCGCCGGGCCCGATCGGCTCCTCGGTGAGGAACAGCTCGGCCTCGGCGTCCACGAAGGCGGCGGCGCTGCGGTGACTGACGGCGACGCCCTTGGGCTTCCCGGTCGAGCCGGAGGTGAAGATGATCCAGGCGTCGTGCTCGGTACCGGGCCGCGCGGCGGGGGTCTCGCTCTTCTCGCCGACGGTCAGCTCGTACCCGGCCCCGACGACCGCCCGCACCCCGGCCTCGCCGAACACCAACTCGGCCCGCTCATCGGGGTCTTCGGCGTCCACGGGCACATAGGCGGCGCCAGCGGCCAGTACGGCGAGGATGGCGACGTACAGGTCATTGGTCCCGGAGGGGACGCGTACGCCGACCCGGTCGCCGAGGCCGACCCCGGCAGTGCTCAGGCGTCGCCGCAGGTTCTCGACCTCGACGGCCAGCGCCCGGTACGTGAGGGGGCGACTTCCGTCGTCCAGGGCGAGCTCGTCCGGGTACGAGCGGACGGAGGCCTCGAAGACGTCGACGAGGGTGCGGGGGGAGGACGCGGGGCCTGCGGAGAAACGTGCCGTATTGCCGAACTGTTCGCGGATCTCTGCGTCGAGCACACCGAGAGCACTGCTCTCGTGTATGGCTGTCATCGCGACCTCGCCTCTCGTTCCCGGAAACCTCCGGGGCGCTGGCGGGCCCGCAGGTCTGCCTGGGGTTGTCCGGTTCCAGCTCCGTAACAAGCCGGAAATCTTAGTACGACTCTGGACTCGCCCCTTACGAGCAGCCATACGGGAGGCCCGTTCGGGGCTGCCCATCGAAGGCACCCACCCGCCGTGACCTCGTGATCTGCCCCTCGGACGAGATATCGCCCACACATCGGCCGAGGGCGGGTCGGACAGCACTCGATATCAGTCGGGCTCCTTCGACTGACTCCCGCACGCGCCCCGCTCCCGGGCGAGAGGTCCGGGAGCGGGGCCACTCCGGCTCACCTGCAACCTCCGTAAAACAGCTTGTGCGGGCCGAGACTCAGCTCGGCCCGCACAAGTTGGGGTTTACCTTCAGTGTCCGAGGGGGGACTTGAACCCCCACGCCCGATAAAGGGCACTAGCACCTCAAGCTAGCGCGTCTGCCATTCCGCCACCCGGACAAGGTGTTGGTCGTGCGGGAATCACCCCGCGGCGACAGAGGAAACATTACCAGGCTTCCGGAGGCTCCCGATCACGGGCCGGCGGGGTGTGAACCCCGTGTGACGGGCCGGTCCCGGCCTTGGGGAGGGGCGGTCGGAGAGGGAGGATGAGAGGGAGAAGCAGCAGTGAACCCGGGAGGCAGCAGCGTGAGTGAGTCGGATACGGCCAGGAGCATCACCGGTGAGGACGAGGTCGTCGACCTCTGCCGCGAGCTGATCCAGATCGACACCAGCAATTACGGCGACCACTCGGGCCCGGGCGAGCGCAGGGCCGCCGAGTACGTCGCCGAGAAGCTCGCCGAGGTGGGGCTCGAACCGCAGATCTTCGAGTCGCACAAGGGCCGAGCCTCCACGGTGGTACGGATCGAGGGCGAGGACCGATCCAGGCCCGGGCTGCTCATCCACGGCCACACCGACGTCGTACCCGCCAACGCCTCGGACTGGACCCACCACCCCTTCTCCGGCGAGATCGCGGACGGCTGTGTGTGGGGCCGCGGCGCCGTCGACATGAAGGACATGGACGCGATGACCCTCGCGGTCGTACGCGACCGGCTGCGCAGCGGACGCAAGCCGCCCCGTGACCTCGTGCTGGCCTTCCTGGCCGACGAGGAGGCCGGCGGCAAGTTCGGCGCGAAGCACCTCGTCGACAAGCACCCGGACCTCTTCGAGGGCGTGACCGAGGGGATCGGCGAGGTCGGCGGGTTCTCCTTCACGGTCAACGAGAAGCTGCGGCTGTATCTCGTCGAGACCGCCCAGAAGGGCATGCACTGGATGAAGCTGACCGTGGACGGCACCGCCGGACACGGTTCGATGATCCACCGGGACAACGCCATCACCGAACTCTCCGAAGCCGTCGGGCGGCTCGGCCGGCACAAGTTCCCGGTCCGCGTCACCAAGACGCTGCGGCACTTCCTCGACGAACTCGGCGACGCGCTCGGCACCGAACTCGACCCGGAGAACATGGACGAGACGCTCGCCAGGCTCGGCGGCATCGCCAAGCTCATCGGAGCCTCGCTGCAGAACACCGCCAACCCGACCCAGCTGGGCGCCGGTTACAAGGTCAACGTGATCCCGGGCCAGGCCACCGCACATGTCGACGGCCGCTATCTGCCGGGCTACGAGGAGGAGTTCCTCGCCGACCTGGACCGGATCCTCGGCCCGAACGTGAAGCGTGAGGACGTGCACGCCGACAAGGCGCTGGAGACCACCTTCGACGGGGCCATCGTCGACGCCATGCAGACCGCGCTGTCCGCCGAGGACCCGATCGCGCGAGCCGTGCCCTACATGCTGTCGGCCGGCACCGACGCCAAGTCCTTCGACGACCTCGGCATCCGCTGCTTCGGCTTCGCCCCGCTGAAGCTGCCGCCGGAGCTGGACTTCGCGGGCATGTTCCACGGTGTCGACGAGCGGGTGCCGGTCGATGCCCTGAAGTTCGGCGTGCGCGTACTCGACCGCTTCATCGAGGCGTCCTGAACGAGGAATCGTGAGCAAGGCGCCCTGAACAACGATGTGTCCTGAATTAACACGCTGAAACGAAACTCCAATAATCGCCTGCGCGTGCGGAGTTGACTGAGACGGGTGAATGGGCTCATAGGCTCGTAGCTCTATTACTCCCTCCTCGTTACAGGTGGTGCGACCCGTGACCAGGTTCGCATCGCCAACAAGGAGGAATAATGATCAAGAAGATCGTCGCTGCTGCGGCTGCCACCGGTGGCCTCGTTCTCGCTGGTGCGGGAGTTGCGGCTGCCGACGCGGGTGCCCAGGGTGCTGCCGTGCACTCGCCCGGCGTGCTGTCGGGCAACGTCGTTCAGGTGCCGATCCACGCGCAGACGAACGTGTGCGGCAACACGGTCTCCGTGATCGGGCTGCTGAACCCCGCCTTCGGCAACACCTGCATCAACAAGTGACGTTGCGCTTCACCCCATGAGGGTCTGAGTCCGCGGCCCCGGAGTGCGCGCCACGCGTTCCGGGGCCGCCGACTTTCCGCATTCCGCGTACGTGCACTGGGCGCGTGCGCATTCCTGAAGCAACAAGGCAGGGAAAAGCTATGCGACAGGTCACCCGCAAGGGCCTGATGACCGTGGCGGCAGCCACCGGCGTCCTGGCCGTCACCGGCGGCTACGCACACGCCGACTCCGGGGCGGACGGCTCCGCCTCCGACTCCTCGGGCGTGCTCTCGGGGAACTCCGTTCAGGCGCCGGTCAACGTGCCGGTCAACGTCTGCGGCAACACCGTGAACGTGGTCGGGCTGCTCAACCCGGCGGTGGGCAACAGCTGTGCCAACGAGGGCGGCGGTTCCGACAACTCGTCCGACGACAACTCGTCCGGCGGCGGCTCGCAGGCCGGCGGACACACCAGTGACTCACCCGGCATCGGCTCCGGCAACCATGTGCAGGTCCCGGTGGACGTACCGGTCAACGTCTGCGGCAACGGCGTCAACGTCGGCGGTATCGGCAACGAGGCCGCGGGCAACGACTGCGGCAACACCGAGGGCGGTCACGAGACGACGCCTCCTGGCAACGAGACGCCTCCGGGTGACCCGGAGCAGCCGTCCGCGGACAAGGAACAGGTGGACGCTTCGACGCCGAACAACCCGGACACCCGGGCCGGCGCACAGCCCCAGGGCTCCGCGCAGCTCGCGGCGACCGGCAGCGAGCTGCCGGTCGGCCTCGCGCTCCCGGTGGGCGCGGGCGCGCTGCTGGTGGGCGCCGTGCTCTACCGCAAGGCACGGGCCGCGGCGTAACCAGGCGCGGAAGGCACCGACCACCTGCTGAAACTTGAGCGGGCCCCGCGACCGCGGGGCCCGCTCAAGTTTCAGCCACTCAGTGTCACCACGTGGCACGCACCTGGCGGATGATCCGCCGGCGCAACCGCACCCTGCGGCTGCCGTCGGGGTGCAGGCTGAGGCGGTCCAGCTCCCAGTGTCCGTACTCCGCATGGTCCGTCAGCAGGCGCGTCGTTTCCTTGCGGGAGACCCCGCGCGGCACGTACACGTCGACAAATTCGTATTCCGGCATCGCATCTATTGTGCGGGCAGAGGCCCGGTACGGATAGCGTCTGCACTATGTCTGATGCTGCGCAGCCCACCGCTGCCGAGGTACGCGCCGCCGCCGAGGCGATCAAGGCTGCGCTCGACCGCCATCTTGCGGCGGTCGAGCGCAGGTCGGGTGAGGACGACCCGGCCGTCTACGAGGCGTTCAACGAGCTGGCTTCGGCCGCCGAGGAGTACGACGAGCTCCTCTACGACCGCTATGACGAGGTCACGCCCTTCGAAATCCCCGGTACGGAAGACACACTGCCGCCCTACATCGGGCCCGAGGAGCCGAACGCGCTGAGCGTGCTGATCCGCCGCGACTACGCCGTCGTGGAGCCGCAGCGGCTGCTGGCGCAGGCCCAGCGGGTGGAGGCCGTGGAGGAGTCGGGAGCGGCGGCCGCGGGCTTCGACGCGGCGGCCGGCACCGTGCACGGTGCGCTGGGCGTTCTGTTCGGCGAGTTCGAGCCGGACGAGATCGCTTCCCGGCACAAGGAGTTCGGCCTGGAGGAGGGCGACTCCACGCTGTGGGTCACCGCCGCGGACGAACCGGCCGACCCCGGCGAATGGCTGGACGCCCCCTTCGAGCAGGCCGACCCCCAGCGGATCGTCTGCCGCTTCGACGTCAGCGCGGTCTTCGACGAGGAGACCGACGACGACCTGGACGAGAGCAGCGAGAACGGCCTCGCTCCGTCCCTCGGCCGGGGCCTGGACGACGACGAGGACTTGGAACCACTGGACGCGGATCGCTTGGACGCGGATCGCTGAGGGCAGGCTGGGCGGGTGGCGGTCACGGGCTTGTGGGCCCGGTGACCGCCACCGGTGTTTTGAGGGCCCCCGCCGGTGGTCCATGCGGTGCCGGCGGCCCTGTGGGCGCCGCGGTCAGTAGCGCCAGTGCGGGGATCAGCCGGCCGTCGGGACCTGGGTCTTGAGCAGGGTGGGCAGGCGCGTGGTGCGGGGCTTGGCGGGGATCTCCGCCACCGCGTGGGGCAGGGCCTGTTCCACGCCCTGGACCACGGAGAGGTGGCGTTCGGCGCGGCCGAAGGCCGTGTAGATCCAGGGTCTGGTCAGAGTCTGGGCGGCGTCGCCGGGCAGGACCACGATCGCGGCGGGCCAGCGCCGGCCGACCGCCTGGTGCGCGGTGAGCGCCCAGCCGTGGCGTACGGACTGCTCGACCCGCTCCTTCGGTACGACCATGGGGACGCCCGCGCACTCCAGGTGCAGCCCCTCGGCGTCGGCCTTCACCACGTGACCGGGCACCGTACGCCCCGGAGCGGGCGCGTAGGCGATCCGGTCGCCGGGGTCGAAGCCGCCGAAGCGGCCCGAGCCCGGGTTGAGCCGCTCCTTCAGCGCGGCGTTCAGCACCCGGGTGCCCGCCGCGCCGCCGTGGCCCGGCGTGATCACCTGGGTCTGCTCTGCCGGGATCCCGAACGCCCGCGGCACCGAGTCCGCGACCAGCTGCACGGTGCGGTGCACCGCCTCGCCGGCGTCGCGCACCGGGACGATCACCACCTCCTTGCCGGGGGCCTCCACCTGGTTCAACTCGCCCACGCCGATGCCCGAGACCAGCTCGCCGATCGGGCCGGGGTCCGGGGTCCGCGAGGCGATCTGCGGGCACACCCGCGCCGCGAGCAGATCGGCGAAGACCCGCCCGGGCCCCGCCGACCACAGCACACCGGGGTCACCGCTCAACACCAGCCGCACCCCGTCGGGCAGCGACTCGGCCAGCATCGCCGCGCTCTCCACGTCCAGCTGGGGCGCGTCGAGCACGACCAGCAGATCGGTCCGCAGCATGCCGTCCGCGTCACGACCCGGTCCCTCGGCCCCGGACAGCAGACCCGCGACAGTGGCCACGGTTTCGTGGGGCTCGGCTGCCGGCTCCTGCTGCTTGTGCTGCTCCTGCTGCTCGGCTCGCGCGAGCAGTGCTGCGAACCGTTGCCGTCCGTCCACGCTGTGCGTGGCCGCGCACACCCGCAGCCCGAGCGCCCGGGCAGCGGCGACCAAAGCTGCTGGTTCCGCCCGGGACGCCTCGCCGCCGGTGTGGAGCACGAGGCCGTGGCCCGCGACGGCGCGGATCAGTTCGGCGGCGGAGCCGGTCGCGGCGGACTCCCAGTCGTCGGCCGAACCGCCCTCCTTGGGCAGCGAGTTGACCACGCGCGCGAGCCCGTCGGCGAGGCTCTCCTCGGCGAGCGCGTACCGCTCCAGGCCGACGAGGACGCGTACCGGCCGCTCCTGCTCACCCGCCTCACCCTCCTCGGCCTCTTCGCCGGACTGCCGAGGCGCCACGGGTGCGCTCGGCTCGTCCAGCGGGTCCTGGAACACCAGCGCGTCACCCTCGGCGATGGCGCTCTGCACGGCGGCGTCCGGATCCGGCACGGCGCGCTGCGCCAGCGCGGTGCTGAGCGTCGAAGCTTCCAGTGCGGTGTGCCCGACCAGGGCGGCCTGTTCCAGGAGCCATACGGTGACCGCCCGGCCCCGTCGCTCGTCGCCGGGCCCGCACTTCGCGCCGAGCAGCGCCCGCGCGAACCCGTCCGCCTGCTCCGGCCGCACCCCCGCCACGCGCAGCAACTGCCAGGGATCCTCGCGCAGTTGTCCGTCCGCTCCCTCTCCGAGGGCCGCGGTGACCTGGGGTGCGAGCGCTTCGGGGGCGCCGCCCTCGAGGAGTACGGCCCGTACGGCATCGACGGCCTCGGCCGGCACCGGTGCGGCGGCGGACGAGGTCACGGGCTGCGGCCGTCGCACCGGCTCGGGCGCCACCCTGCGCGGCGCCGACTCCGCCGCACTGAAGACGCTCCCCCCGGGCTTCTCCCCGCTCTCCACCGCACGAACGGCCGCGAGCAGATCGGCTGCCGTCCCGCTCAGCTTCTTCCCGCTCTCGACAGCCTTCTTCTCGGCCTTCCGCCGCTCGATCCGCTCCCGCAACTCCCGCTGCGCGGCCAACTCGGCCTCGGCTTCGGACAATTCACCGTCCGCGCCGGATTCCCCCGCAGCGCCCGAGGGGCTCTCCTCAGCGTCCCCACCGTCGGTCACGGTGCCGCCTTCACCGGCCGCGCTGCCGGCGGCAGCGCGGCCCTCGACGTCCTCCCGGCCGGCCGCGGCGACGGCCGGGTCGGCGGCGAGCGCCGACCCCTCGCCGGAGGCACCCTTCTCGGCTCCGGGTCCCCCGGCCCCGGAGCCCGAGTCGGCCCCCGGGCCGGCGGTCGGCGTCCCCGGCTCGGCTTCCTCCGTGGCAGCGGGCTCCGTGCCGGCGGGATCCGTGGTCACAGCGTGCTCCAGTGGTGATCGGGATAGCGGTGCACGGGCGCTGACACGTCGTCGAGCGCTCGGCAGATCTCGTCAGGAAGACTAAGGGTCTCCACTGACAACGCGGCCGTGAGCTGCAGTGCGTTACGCGCGCCGATGATGGGGGCGGCGACGCCGGGCCGGTCGCGCACCCACGCGAGGGCCACCTGGAGCGGTGTCACCGCGAGCCCGTCCGCGGCGGTCGTGACCGCCTCCACGATGCTGCTCGCCGCCTCGTCCAGATACGGCGCGACGAACGGGGCCAGATGCTCCGACGCACCCCGGGAGTCCGCGGGCGTACCGCTGCGGTACTTGCCCGTCAGCACGCCCCGGCCCAGGGGCGAGGACGGGAGCAGCCCGATGCCCAGGTCCATGGCCGCGGGCAGCACCTCGCGTTCGACGCCGCGTTGCAGCAGGGAGTACTCCATCTGCGTACTGGACAGCCGGGTCCGTATCCCGGGCGCCGCGAGCTGCCAGGTCGCCGCCTTGGCGAGCTGCCAGCCACAGAAGTTGGACACCCCGGCATACCGGGCGCGACCGCTGCTGACCGCGATGTCGAGGGCCTGGAGAGTCTCCTCCAGCGGCGTCTCCGGATCGAAGGCGTGGACCTGCCAAAGATCCACATAGTCCGTGCCGAGCCGTGCCAGCGAAGCGTCGAGCGCGGAGAGCAGATGCCCGCGCGAACCGTCGAAACGCCGGTCGGGATCCGGCACGCTCCCGGCCTTCGTCGAGATCACCAGGTCCCGGCGTGGCACCAGCCCCTCCATGAGCTGCCCGAGCAGATACTCGGCCTCCCCGTCGCCGTACACGTCCGCCGTGTCGACGAGGGTCCCGCCCGCCTCCCAGAACGCCTTCAACAGGTCCGCGGCGTCGTGCTCGTCGGTGTCCCGGCCCCAGGTGAGGGTGCCGAGTCCGATCCGGGACACACGCAGGCCGGTACGGCCGAGATGCCTCTGCTCCATGTGGGCTGAGATTACTGGCCCGAACTCAGTGCGGGGGGACCCTGTGGACAACCAGGATCACCCGAGCCCGAAGCCGTCCCCGCCCGGGCTCCCTGCCGCCGGGCCCGAGGGCGCGCTAGGGTGCCGCACAAGGGACGTTACTGATCAGTAAGGGGATCGGCCATGCAGCTCGGGATCAACCTCGGCTACTGGGGCGCCGGAATGGACGCCGACAATCTCACCGTGGCCAAGGAGGCCGACCGCCTGGGCTACGCGGTCTGCTGGGCCGCCGAGGCGTACGGCTCGGACGCGGCCACCGTGCTCACCTGGGTCGCCGCACAGACCGAGCGCATCGACGTCGGCTCGGCCATCTTCCAGATCCCGGCCCGCCAGCCCGCGATGACCGCGATGACCGCCGCGACGCTCGACTCGCTCTCCGGTGGCCGCTTCCGCCTCGGCCTCGGCGTCTCCGGACCGCAGGTCTCCGAGGGCTGGTACGGCGTCAAGTTCGACAAGCCGCTGGCCCGCACCCGCGAGTACGTCGAGATCATCCGCAAGGCGATGACCCGCGAGCGCCTGTCGTACGAGGGTGAGCACTGGACGCTGCCGCTGCCGGACGGGCCGGGCAAGCCCATCAAGCTGACCGTGCACCCGCAGCGCGAGCACATCCCGCTCTACATCGCGGCGATCGGCCCCAAGAACCTGGAGCAGACCGGCGAGATCGCCGACGGCGCCTTGCTGATCTTCCCCTCTGCCGAGCACCTGGAGGAGACCACGCTGCGGCACCTGCGCGCGGGCCGCGAGAAGGCCGGCCTGACGATGGACGGCTTCGACGTCTGCCCGACGCTGCCGATCGCCCTCGGCGACGACAAGGGCGTGGCCACGCTCGCCGACAACTTCCGCCCCTACACCGCGCTGTACGTCGGCGGCATGGGCAGCCGCAAGCAGAACTTCTACAACCAGCTCGCCCAGCGCATGGGCTACGAGAAGGAAGCCGCCGAGATCCAGGACAAGTACCTGTCCGGCGACAAGGAGGGCGCCGCAGCCGCCGTACCGCACGACCTGATCGACAAGACGACCCTGCTGGGCTCGGTCGACCGGATCGCGGACCGGATGAAGTCCTACGCCGAAGCCGGAGTCACCACCCTCACCCTCGCTCCCGCGGGCTTCACACTCGACGAGCGCCTCGCCTCGCTCCGCGCCGGCACGGAGGCCCTCGAACGCGCCGGACTGTGACACCGGACGACCGCGGTAGGTTTCCGCGGCCGTGGTGGGGGCTCGGGGGTCTTCCCCGCCACGGCCGTCACGGGGAACAACGCGCCGACAGCCCCCGTGGTTACGCGTCGCAGAGGCCTCCGGCGTCCATCGTTCGGCGGATTTGTCCGACACAGGTGTTGCCGCACCCCTGACAGCGCCTTTGACTCGTTCTTTGCGGAGTTCTGGGAGTTCTGCAGAGAAGGGGCAGTGATGCTTTCGGCCAAGAGTCTGTTCCAGGAGATCCTCGACAACGACGAGTCGTTCCAGCTCTTCTGTTCCATCGCCGTCAGCGGGGAGTCACAAGGGGGCTGGGAGAACGCGCGCATCGCGGCTCTCGTACCGGACAGTGAGCGCGCGCTCGCACCCAAGATCACCCGCCATGGCGTCGACGAGGACAAACACGGGCGCATCTTCAACGCCCTCATGAAGAAGCGTGGCCTGGAACCCGTCGAGGTCCCGCCTGCCACCGACTACACCATGCTCCTGGAGAACAACGGCATCGGCCTCGCCCACGAGAAGCTCAAGGGCGATCAGGCGCTCACCGTCCAGGACATCGTCACCTACCTCGCGCACAGCAGAGTCACCGAGCAGCGCGCCTCCGAGGAGATGGAGCTCCTCCGCAAGCACTTCGCCGACCATCCCGACCTCGGCCGAGCCGTCAAGATGATCTCCAACGACGAGGACAACCACCTCGCGTACTGCCACGAGGAACTGCTGCGCTTCGCGGCGGCGGGCCACGGCCGGATGATCCAGCGCATCCTGCGCGAGTGCGCGCTCGCCGAGATCCGCATCTACCGGGACGTCAGCCTCGCCGTGATGGCCAACATGGGGCGCATCCTCGGCTGGTCGAAGGCCAAGGCCGGCGTCCTCGCCGCGGGCATCCACGCCGTCTACCTGTACGAGCGGCTCGGCGGCTGGCGCCGCATGGTCTCCCTGAAGATGCCCGAGCGCCGCGACGCCCTGGGCGGGCCGGCTTCGGCGGCACCCGAGTTCGCCTGACGGCATGAGCCACGCGCGCGTGCCGCTCGTACCCGACAGGGGTACGGGGCACGCGCGCGTGGAGCCCGATCAGTGACACCGCGGAACTCCTGTGCCTCCCGAACCGGGGCACATCCCGGCGGCGGCTTACGCTGGGCCGCATGCCCACGTTGATCCTTGTCCGGCACGGACGTTCCACCGCCAACACCGCGGGACTGCTCGCCGGGTGGACGCCCGGCGTCTCCCTCGACGAGCGCGGCGCCGAACAGGCCGCCGAGCTGCCCGGGCGGCTCGGCGGGCTGCCGATATCCGAGGTCGTCACCAGCCCCCTGGAGCGCTGCCAGGAAACCCTGCGACCCCTGCTCGACGCCCGGCCCGAACTGCGCGCGCACACCGACGAGCGCATCGGGGAGTGCCACTACGGCGACTGGTCAGGCCGCAAGCTCGCCGAGCTGATGGACGAGCCGCTGATGGAGGTCGTACAGGCGCATCCGTCCGCCGCCGCGTTCCCGGGCGGCGAGTCGATGCGGGCGATGCAGACCCGGGCCGCCGAAGCCGTACGCGAGTGGAACGCGCGCGTGGAGCGCGATCACGGTGCCGACGCCGTGTACCTCATGTGCTCCCACGGCGACATCATCAAGTCCCTCGTCGCGGACGCACTGGGGCTTCATCTGGACCTCTTCCAGCGGATTTCCGTAGAACCATGTTCCATCACCGCGATCCGCTACACACGGCTGCGGCCGTTTCTCGTACGCCTCGGGGACACCGGCGATTTCGCCTCCCTCGCACCGCGTGAGGAGCCCCCGGGCGGTGACGCCACGGTGGGTGGCAGTGCGGGCGCACCGTGATCGTCAGCCGCAGTAGGGTGAAGCGGTCGAAGCAGCGCAGCAGTTGTCAGCAGCAGACGCAGTCGATGGCAGAAGCACTCGATCCAATGGAGACAGGACGTGTCCCGTCAGGTGTTCCTCTACGACCCACCGGACCGTTTCGTGGCCGGTACGGTCGGGCTGCCCGGGCGCCGTACCTTCTTCCTGCAGGCCACCGCCGGGCCCCGGGTGACCAGCGTGGCTCTGGAGAAGACGCAGGTGGCGGCGCTCGCCGAGCGGATGGACGAGCTTCTCGACGAGGTCGTACGCCGTACGGGAGGCAGCGCTGCCGTCCCGGCGGTGGCCCCGACGGAGGTCTCCGACACCGCACCTCTGGAGACTCCCGTGGAGGAGGAGTTCCGGGTCGGCACCATGGCGCTGGCCTGGGACGGTGACGAGCAGCGCATGATCGTCGAGGCGCAGGCCCTCGTCGAGTTGGACGCCGACTCCGAGGAGGACCTCGCCGCCGCCGAGGAAAGGCTCCTGCAGGACGAGGAGAACGGCCCGCCGATGCTCCGGGTCCGCCTCACCGGTGCACAGGCCAGGGCCTTCGCCAAGCGCGCCCTGGACGTCGTCAACGCGGGCCGGCCGCCCTGCCCGCTGTGCAGTCTCCCGCTCGATCCGGAAGGACACGTATGTCCGCGCCAGAACGGATACCGCCGCGAGGCGTGACGACCACGGCCGAGCTGCTCGCCGAGGGCGAGCTGACGGTGCGCGGCCAGGTGCGTGAGGCCTCCAACGCGGTCCTCCTGTGTGATGTGACGTACGAGGACCGCACCGAGCCCTGCGTCTACAAGCCGGTCGCCGGCGAGCGCCCGCTGTGGGACTTCCCCGACGGGACCCTCGCCCAGCGGGAGGTCGCCGCGTACGAGGTGTCCGAGGCGACCGGCTGGGGGCTCGTCCCCGCCACCGTGCTGCGCGACGGGCCGTACGGCGAGGGCATGTGCCAACAGTGGATCGAGCCGGTGCCCGGTGCCGAGCTGCTCGCGCTGGTCGACGGCGAGGAGTCCGGCGAGGGCTGGAAGGCCATCGGGTTCGCCGAGGTGGGTGAGGGGCGTACGGCGCTGCTCGTGCACGCCGACGACGAGCGGCTGCGCAGGCTCGCCGTACTCGACGCCGTGATCAACAACGCCGACCGCAAGGGCGGGCATCTGCTGCCCACCGGTGAGGGGCGGCTGTACGGCATCGACCACGGGGTGACCTTCAACACCGAGAACAAGCTGCGCACCCTGCTGTGGGGGTGGGCGGGGGAGAAGCTCACCCCTGAGGCCGTCGACGTTCTCGGAGGACTCAAGGACGCCCTGGACGGGGCGCTGGGCCTGCGGCTGGCCGAACTCATCACGCAGGCCGAACTGGACGCCACACGTGCGCGTGTCGCCGATCTGCTCACCACAGGACGGCACCCGGAGCCCTCGGGGGAGTGGCCCGCGATCCCGTGGCCGCCCGTGTAGTACGGCCGGCACGGCGAGGCATACGGCAGCCGCGTATGCAAGAGGGCCTTCCCGGCCACCGGGCCCGATGCGGTTCGTATACGGAAGATGCGTCCGGTTAGGCTCAAGACATGTATGCCTGGCCCGCTTCTGAGGTCCCCGCCCTGCCTGGACAGGGCCGCGGCCTCCGGATCCACGACACCGCGACCGGGGGTCTGATCACCCTCGATCCCGGACCCGTCGCCCGTATCTACGTCTGCGGCATCACCCCGTACGACGCGACCCACCTCGGTCACGCGGCGACCTACAACGCGTTCGACCTCGTTCAGCGCGTGTGGCTCGACACCAAGCGGCAGGTTCACTACGTCCAGAACGTGACGGACGTCGACGATCCGCTTCTCGAGCGCGCCGCCCGGGACGACGTCGACTGGGTGGCGCTCGCCGAGAAGGAGACCGCCCTCTTCCGCGAGGACATGACCGCCCTGCGGATGCTGCCCCCGAAGCAGTACATCGGCGCCGTCGAGGCGATACCCGGGATCGTCCCGCTCGTCGAGCGGCTGCGCGACGCCGGAGCCGCGTACGAACTCGAGGGCGACGTCTACTTCTCCGTGGAGGCGGACCCGCACTTCGGGAAAGTGTCCAACCTCGACGCTGCCGCGATGCGGCTGCTGTCCGCCGAGCGCGGCGGTGACCCGGAGCGTCCGGGCAAGAAGAACCCGCTCGACCCGATGCTGTGGATGGCCGCCCGGGAGGGCGAGCCCAGCTGGGACGGCGCATCGCTCGGCCGGGGCCGGCCCGGCTGGCACATCGAGTGCGTCGCGATCGCCCTCGACCACCTGGGCATGGGCTTCGACGTCCAGGGCGGCGGCTCCGATCTCGCCTTCCCGCACCACGAGATGGGCGCCTCCCACGCGCAGGCGCTGACCGGGGAGTTCCCGTTCGCGCAGGCGTATGTGCATGCGGGCATGGTCGCGCTCGACGGCGAGAAGATGTCGAAGTCCAAGGGCAACCTGGTCTTCGTGTCGAAGCTGCGGCGTGACGGAGTCGACCCGGCGGCCATCCGGCTCGCCCTGCTCTCGCACCACTACCGGGCCGACTGGGAGTGGACCGACCAGGTCCTCGAGGACGCCCTCGCGCGTCTCGACCGCTGGCGGGCCGCCGTGTCGCGGCCCGACGGACCGCCCGCCGACGCGCTCATCGAGGAGATCCGCGAGGCCCTCGCGAACGACCTGGACGCGCCCGCCGCGCTCACGGCCGTTGACCGCTGGGCCGCCCTCCAGCAGGAACAGGGCGGCAGCGACGAGGGCGCCCCCGGTGTCGTATCGCGTGCCGTGGACGCGCTCCTAGGGGTGGCCCTGTAAGGCTGCCGAGCAGGTTCAGAAGCAACCGAGGGCGGTGCGTCGCGTACGCACCGCCCTTGTGGTTCCGCTCCTACGGTTCAGTCCTCCGACGAGTCGTCAGCCGAGCCCTCGTCATCGGCCCCCGGGCGCTGCGGCTTCGAAGGCCGGGGACGGCCGCCCGGGTTGTCCCGGAGGAACGGGGCGGGGTCGCCGCTCTCCGTCGCATGACCGCCGGCCTGGCCCGCCGCCGGGCCGCTGCCGTCCCGCCGCCGCAGATAGCGCTCGAACTCGCGGGCGATCGCGTCGCCCGAGGCCTCGGGAAGCTCGGCGGTGTCCCGGGCCTCCTCCAGCGACTGCACGTACTCGGCGACCTCGCTGTCCTCCGCGGCCAGCTGGTCCACGCCCAGCTGCCAGGCCCGCGCGTCCTCGGGCAGCTCGCCCAGCGGGATACGCAGGTCGATGAGGTCCTCCAGACGGTTGAGGAGGGCCAGCGTCGCCTTCGGGTTCGGCGGCTGCGAGACGTAGTGCGGCACGGCCGCCCACAAGGAGACCGCCGGTACGCCCGCGTGTGTGCACGCCTCCTGGAGGATGCCGACGATGCCCGTCGGCCCCTCGTACTTGGTCTCCTCAAGGTCCATGGTGCGGGCCAGGTCCGCGTCGGACGTGACACTGCTGACCGGGACCGGACGCGTGTGCGGGGTGTCGCCGAGCAGGGCGCCCATGATCACCACCAGCTCCACGCCCAGCTCATGGGCGAAGCCCAGGATCTCGTTGCAGAACGAGCGCCAGCGCATGGACGGTTCGATGCCGCGGACCAGGACCAGGTCGCGCGGCTTCTCGCCGCCGACCCGGACCACCGACAACCTTGTCGTCGGCCAGGTGATCTTGCGTACGCCGCCGTCCAGCCACACCGTGGGCCGGTTGACCTGGAAGTCGTAGTAGTCCTCGGCGTCGAGCGCCGCGAAGACCTCGCCCTTCCACTCCCTGTCGAGATGCGCGACCGCGGTGGAGGCGGCGTCGCCGGCGTCGTTCCAGCCCTCGAACGCGGCCACCATGACCGGGTCGACCAGCTCGGGAACCCCCTCGAGCTCGATCACCCAGCGCCTCCTTCCGACGTGCCCTCACGTACGCCCCAACCTTACGGCGTGCGTACGGGGCGCCCGCAGCCCCCTTGCATGGGGGAGTGAACGCATCACTGCCCCGTTCGCCACCCCGGAACACCCCCAAGTCATCCGAGCTGTAATGGACGGTTCATCACAGGGTGCTGCGCAGCCACTGCTCCACACTCGCGATGTGCACCGTCGCCCAGGAGCGGGCCGCCTCCGCGTCGCGGTCGCGCAGGGCCGCGAGGATCGCGCGGTGCTCGTGCAGGGTGCGGCTGACCGCGTCCTCCTGGGTCAGCCCGCGCCAGATGCGGGCTCGGGTGGTGGGTCCGGAGAGACCGTCGAGGAGCGAGCAGAGCACGGAGTTGCCGGAGCTCTGCACGATGCCGCGGTGGAACTCCAGGTCGCAGGCGACGAGTTCCTCCACCGAGGGCTGCGCGCCCAGCGCGTCCAGCTGGGCCGTGAGCGCGTCGAGTTGCTGCTCGCTGATGCGCAGGGCGGCCATCGAGGTCGCGGCCGGCTCCAGGATGCGGCGTACGGCCAGGAACTCCAGGACCGTGTCGTCGCGGTGGAAGTCGACGACGAAGCTCAGCGCCTCCAGGAGGAGTTGCGGGTCCAGGCTGGTGACGTAGGTGCCGTCGCCCTGCCGTACGTCCAGGATGCGGATCAGGGACAGCGCCCGTACGGCCTCCCGAAGGGAGTTGCGGGACAGGCCCAGGTCGGCGGCGAGCTCGCTCTCCTTGGGCAGCCGGTCGCCGGGGCGCAGCGCGCCGGAGACGATCATTCCCTTGATCTTTTCGATCGCCTCATCGGTGACTGCCATGGCGGGCCTCCCTGTCGATCAGATATGTCGCTCAGACATCCGATGTCTCATTATGGGGCTTCGACGGCCCAGGTGAGGCCCGTGCGGGACGATCAAACACAACATGGGGGAGGGGCGGCTCCACCGGGTGGAAGCCGCCCCACGGGCCGGACCGCGCGGCCCCTGCTCCTTGTCGCTACTTCTTGTCGAGAAGATCCTGCACCTTGCCGCGGACCTCGTCCGTCGCGAGCCCGCGGATCGTCAGCGTCGTACGGCGGCGCAGCACGTCGTCCGCCGTCTCGGCCCACTCGTTGTCCCGGGCGTAGACGACCTGCGCCCAGATCTCCGGGGCGTCCGGGTGGACCCGCTCGGCGAGCTCCGGGTCGTCGTTCGCGAGGCGGGCGATGTCGAAGGCCAGCGAGCCGTAGTGGGTGGCCAGGTGCCTGGCGGTGTCCGGCGCCATGCGCGGTCCCGGTGCCGGGTGGTCGACGAGCAGGCGGTGCGCGACCGCGCGCGGGTTGGCGACCCCGGGCAGCGGCAGTTTCTTCGGCAGCTCGGAGACCGGCTCGAAGTCCTCGCCGAGCGGACGGCCCGGCAGCGACTCCAGTTGCCTCATGACCGTACGGCCGATGTGCCGGAACGTCGTCCACTTGCCGCCCGCGACGGACAGCATGCCGCCCCGGCCCTCGGTGACGACCGTCTCCCGCTTGGCCTTCGAGGTGTCGCCGGGCCCGCCGGGCAGGACGCGCAGACCCGCGAAGGAGTACGTGATCAGGTCACGGGACAATTGCTGGTCACGTATCGAGAACGCGGCCTCGTCCAGGATCTGCGCGATGTCCTTCTCGTTGACCGCGACGTCCGCGGGGTCGCCCTCATACGCCTCGTCGGTCGTGCCGAGCAGCAGCATGTCCTCCCAGGGGAGGGCGAAGGTGATGCGGTACTTGTCGATCGGGGTGGCCAGCGCCGCCTTCCATGGCGATGTCCGCTTGAGGACGAGGTGTGCGCCCTTCGACAGACGTATGGAAGGCGCCGCGTTCGCGTTCTCCATCCGGCGCAGGTGGTCGACCCACGGCCCGGTCGCGTTGAGCACAAGGCGTGCCGACACCCCGAACTCGCCGCCGTCGAGGCGGTCGCGCAGCTCGGCGCCGGTCACCCGGCCCTTGGTGAAGCGCAGGCCGGTGACCTCGGCGTGGTTCAGTACGACGGCGCCCGACTCGACGGCCGCGCGGACCGTCATCAGCGCCATCCGGGAGTCGTTCATCTGGTCGTCGCCGTACACGGCCACGGCCTTGAGGTTGTCCGTACGCAGCTCGGGCACGTCTTGCGCGGCCTTCGACGGGCTCAGCAGATGACCCACGCCGTCACCGAAGGCCGACAGCGCCGAGTACGCGAACACACCGGCCCCGAGCTTCGCCGCGCCGTGCGGCCCGCCCTTGTACACGGGGAGGTAGAACGTGAGCGGATTCGCCAGGTGGGGGGCCACCTGGCGGGAGACCGCACGGCGCTCGAAGTGGTTCTCCGCGACCAGCTTCACCGCGCCGGTCTGCAGATAGCGCAGACCGCCGTGGAGCAGCTTGGAGGAGGCGGAGGAGGTGGCACCGGCGAAGTCGCCGGCGTCGACCAGCGCCACCCGCAGCCCGGACTGCGCGGCATGCCAGGCGGTGGAGATGCCCAGGATGCCGCCGCCGATGACGAGAAGGTCGTACGTCGCCTTGGAGAGCCGCTCCCGGGTCTCGGCGCGGCTCACTGCTTTTGAATGCAACACAGCAAAGCCGGAGGCCGGGCGCGTACCGAGGGCAGGTACGGACTGCAGGGTGGACTGACTGGTCATGCGGATTCTTACTCCTGTCAGTTTTCTTCGTCTTCGAGCCAGCCCATGGTCCGCTCCACGGCCTTGAGCCAGCTCTTGTACTCGCGGTCGCGGGTCTCCGCGGCCATGTTGGGGGTCCACTCGGCGGCCCGGCGCCAGTTGGCGCGCAGGTCGTCGGTGCTGTTCCAGAAGCCGACGGCGAGACCGGCGGCGTAGGCGGCGCCGAGGCAGGTGGTCTCGGCGACCATCGGGCGCACCACGGGGGCGTCCAGGAAGTCCGAGAGGGTCTGCATCAGCAGGTTGTTGGAGGTCATGCCGCCGTCGACCTTGAGGGCCGCGAGTTCGACGCCGGAGTCCTTGGTCATGGCGTCGCTGATCTCACGGGTCTGCCAGGCAGTGGCTTCCAGAACGGCGCGCGCGATGTGCGCCTTGGTGACGTAGCGGGTCAGGCCGGCGATCACACCGCGGGCGTCCGGGCGCCAGTACGGGGCGAACAGGCCGGAGAACGCCGGGACGAAGTAGGCGCCGCCGTTGTCCTCCACCGACGAGGCCAGGGTCTCGATCTCGGCGGCGGTGCTGATCAGGCCCATCTGGTCGCGCATCCACTGCACCAGCGCGCCGGTGACGGCGATGGAGCCCTCCAGGGCGTAGACCGGCGCCTGGTCGCCGATCCGGTAGCCGACCGTGGTCAGCAGGCCCGAGTACGAGTTGATGATCTTGTCGCCGGTGTTCATCAGCATGAAGGTGCCGGTGCCGTACGTCGACTTGGCCTCGCCCTCGGCGAAGCAGGTCTGGCCGAACAGGGCCGCCTGCTGGTCGCCGAGCGCGGAGGCGACCGGGATGCCGCCGAGCAGGTCGCCCAGCTTGCCGCCGGTGATCTCGCCGTACACCTCGGCGGAGGAGCGGATCTCGGGCAGCATCGCCAGCGGGACACCGATGGACTCGGCGATCTTCTCGTCCCACTGCATCGTGTGCAGGTTCATGAGGAGGGTGCGGGAGGCGTTGGTGACGTCGGTGACGTGGTGGCCGCCGTCGACACCGCCGGTCAGGTTCCAGATGACCCAGGAGTCCATGGTGCCGAAGAGGATGTCGCCGGCCTCGGCGCGCTCGCGCAGGCCCTCGACGTTGTCGAGCAGCCAGCGTGCCTTCGGCCCGGCGAAGTACGAGGCGAGCGGCAGGCCCGTCTCGCGGCGGAAGCGGTCCTGGCCGACGTTGCGGCCGAGTTCCCTGCAGAGGGCGTCGGTGCGGGTGTCCTGCCAGACGATGGCGTTGTGGACGGGCTCACCGGTGTTCTTGTCCCAGAGCAGCGTGGTCTCGCGCTGGTTGGTGATGCCGATGGCCTTGATGTCGTCGCGGGTGATGCCGGCCTTCTCGATGGCACTGGCCACGACCTCCTGGACGTTGGTCCAGATCTCGGCGGCGTTGTGCTCGACCCAGCCCGGCTTGGGGAAGATCTGCTCGTGCTCCTTCTGGTCGACGGAGACGATCCGGCCGTCGCGGTCGAAGACGATGCAGCGGCTGGAGGTGGTGCCCTGGTCGATGGCGGCGATGAAGGGGCCTGCGGTGTGGGCGTCGGTCACGGTGTGCTCCCTGAAAATCCGTGGTCAAAGGGGCGGTCTGAGAGGCTGGCTCACGGCGTGTTGCTCGCGGCTACAAGTGAACGTACGGCGCTGAGGGGCCGCACGGCTCTAGGCAAAAGCGACGTTGTAGATACCTGCGGCGATCGCTCCGCCGATCAGCGGACCGACGACCGGGATCCAGGCGTAGCCCCAGTCGGAACCGCCCTTGTTGGGCAGGGGCAGCAGGGCGTGGACGATACGCGGGCCGAGGTCACGGGCCGGGTTGATCGCGTACCCGGTCGGACCGCCCAGCGAGAGGCCGATGCTGACGACCACGAGCGCGGTGATCAGCGCGCCGAGGGTGCCGAGACCCTTGCCGCTGTCGTTCAGGCCCTGGGTGAGGACCGCGAGCACCAGCACGATCGTGGCGATGATCTCCGTGGCGAGGTTCTGCGCGGCGATCCGGACCTCGGGGCCGGTGGAGAAGATGCCGAGCACCGGGCCGGCCTGGGCCTCCTGCGCCTCGACGGACTTGAGGTCCTGAGCTCCCGGACCGCCGACGATCTCCCGGTCGGTGAGGTGGGCGTGGAACTGTCCGTAGTACGCGACCCAGACCAGCGCCGCGCCGATCATGGCGCCGAGGAGCTGTCCCGCCCAGTAGGTGGGGACGTCGCCCCACTCACCGTCCTTGATGGCGATGCCGAGCGTGACGGCGGGGTTCAGGTGGGCACCGGAGAGGGGTGCCGAGGTGTAGACGGCGGTGAGTACCGCGAAGCCCCACCCGAAGGCGATGGCGAGCCATCCGGCGTTACGCGCCTTGGAGGCCTTCAGCGTGACGGCGGCACAGACTCCGCCGCCGAGGAGGATGAGTATGGCGGTACCGATGGTCTCGCCGATGAAGATGTCGGAGCTGGACACCCGCGACTCCTTTGTCCTTCGTCCAGGGGAATGCCGAACCCCGGGTCTCTCCGGTGGTCCGTGCTCTCAAGGATGAGAGCGATGCCGGCCCTTGGCGTTGCCACACTCTAGCGCGTATTGCCGGTAGCTGTTCGACAATGCCGACCGTTGGACGCGAGTCTTGTCCCAGGCTCAGCGGCACGTCAAGAGCTCTGTTGCCGAATCTCTTGCCGACCTCGTGATCGTTACTGATCGAAAGAGGGCCGGGGCATCGACGATGCCCCGGCCCTGACTCCTGCTGGTCTCCTGCGAACGCTCAGAACCGGGCGGCGCCCAGGTCCCGCGACACGGCGCGGGCGCAGTCGCGTACCGCCGCGATCAGCTCGGGGCGCAGCTCCCCGTTCGCACAGATCCGCTCCACGGCCCCGGTGACACCCACCGCGCCGACCGGCATCCGCCGCCGGTCGTGGATGGGCGCGGCGACGGACGCGACGCCCTCCCAGGTCTCCTCCACGTCGGCCCCGTATCCACGCGCGCGGGTGATGTCCAGGACCCCCTCGAACGCGTCCAGTTCGCTGATCGTGCGCGCGGTGAACGCCTTGCGCTCGGCCTCCACGACCTCGCTGTGCGCCACCGGGTCGTACGCCGACAGCACCTTGCCCAGCGCCGTGGAGTGCAGCGGCTGCATGGCACCGACCTCCAGGACCTGACGGCTGTCGTCGGGCCTGAAGACGTGGTGCACGATCAGCACTCCGTGCTGGTGCAGGACCCCGAGGTAGACGCTCTCGCCGCTGGAGCGGGCCAGATCGTCGGTCCAGACGAGGGCACGCGCGCGCAGCTCGTGGACGTCCAGATACGTGGTGCCGAGGCGCAGCAGCTCCGCGCCCAGCTGATAGCGCCCGGAGGCCGCGTCCTGCTCGACGAAGCCCTCCTGCTGAAGCGTGCGCAGTATCCCGTGGGCCGTGCCCTTGGCGAGACCGAGCGAAGAGGCGATGTCCGACAGGCCGAGCCGCCGCTCACCGCCCGCGAGGAGCCGCAGCATCGCGGCCGCCCGTTCGAGCGACTGGATGTTCCGTGCCATCGCAGTCCTGCCTCCGTCCCCTTCGACCGTCGACATGCGGACTCCTGTGCCGCCGTTCGACAATGCTGAACACTATCGGTCGTTGCCGACCTCCCGCTAATGGGTGGCCGTCAGATGTCGTCACAGGTTCCGGCCGGATCCTCACCGGCGCCCCGTCCGTCACGCCCGTCCGTCCTGCGGACTCCCCTGACCGTCCGAAGCGCTCCCGGCTACCCTGGCTTGGTGCGTCCTCCGCCGGAAGCCGCATAGCCGACAGCCGTCGCACCACAGGGAGCCCTTTCATGGCCTCGTCGCCAACCCCTTCCGCCGACAGCCGGACCCGCATCACCGCCCTTCGCGAGGCGCTCGCCACCCGTGTGGTGGTGGCCGACGGCGCCATGGGCACGATGCTGCAGGCCCAGGACCCGACGCTCGAGGATTTCGAGAACCTCGAGGGCTGCAACGAGATCCTGAACGTCACGCGTCCCGACATCGTGCGTTCCGTCCACGAGGAGTACTTCTCCGTAGGCGTCGACTGCGTCGAGACGAACACCTTCGGCTCGAACCACTCAGCTGCCGGCGAGTACGAGATCGCCGACCGGATCTTCGAGCTGTCCGAGGCGGGCGCCCGGATCGCCCGCGAGGTCGCCGACGAGTTCGGCGCCAAGGACGGTCGCCAGCGCTGGGTCCTCGGCTCGATCGGCCCGGGCACCAAGCTGCCGTCGCTCGGCCACATCGCGTACGACGCACTGCGTGACGGCTACCAGCAGAACGCCGAGGGCCTGCTCGCCGGTGGCGCGGACGCCCTGATCGTGGAGACCACGCAGGATCTGCTGCAGACCAAGTCAAGTCTGATCGGTGCGCGCCGCGCGATGGATGCCGTGGGCGTGAACGTGCCGCTGATCTGCTCGCTCGCCTTCGAGACCACGGGCGTCATGCTGCTCGGTTCGGAGATCGGTGCGGCGCTGACCGCGCTGGAGCCGCTCGGTATCGACCTGATCGGCCTGAACTGCTCGACCGGCCCGGCCGAGATGAGTGAGCACCTGCGCTATCTGGCCCGCCACTCGCGTACGCCGCTGATGTGCATGCCGAACGCCGGGCTGCCCATCCTCACGAAGGACGGCGCGTACTTCCCGCTGACACCGCCCGAGATGGCCGACGCCCAGGAGAACTTCGTACGCGATTACGGCCTCTCCCTGATCGGCGGCTGCTGCGGCTCGACGCCCGAGCACCTGCGCCAAGTCGTCGAGCGTGTACGCGATCTGGCCCCGGCCGAGCGCCACCCGCAGCCCGAGCCGGGCGCCGCCTCCCTCTACCAGACCGTGCCGTTCCGTCAGGACACCGCGTACATGGCGATCGGTGAGCGCACCAACGCCAACGGCTCGAAGAAGTTCCGCGAGGCCATGCTGGAGGGCCGCTGGGACGACTGCGTGGAGATGGCCCGCGAGCAGATCCGCGAGGGCGCCCACATGCTCGACCTGTGCGTGGACTACGTGGGCCGTGACGGCGTCGCCGACATGGAGGAGCTGGCCGGCCGCTTCGCCACCGCCTCCACGCTGCCGATCGTCCTGGACTCCACCGAAGTCGACGTGATCCGGGCCGGGTTGGAGAAGCTCGGCGGCCGCGCGGTCATCAACTCGGTCAACTACGAGGACGGCGACGGCCCCGAGTCCCGGTTCGCGAAGGTCACCAAGCTCGCCCAGGAGCACGGCGCCGCGCTGATCGCCCTGACCATCGACGAGGAGGGCCAGGCCCGTACCCCGGAGCACAAGGTCGCGATCGCCGAGCGGCTGATCGCCGACCTGACCGGCAACTGGGGCATCCACGAGTCGGACATCCTCATCGACACCCTGACCTTCACCATCTGCACCGGCCAGGAAGAGTCCCGTAAGGACGGCATCGCCACGATCGAGGCGATCCGCGAGCTCAAGCGCCGCCACCCGGATGTGCAGACCACGCTGGGCCTGTCGAACATCTCCTTCGGCCTCAACCCGGCCGCCCGCGTCCTGCTCAACTCGGTCTTCCTGGACGAGTGCGTCAAGGCGGGCCTGGACTCGGCGATCGTCCACGCGTCGAAGATCCTCCCGATCGCCCGCTTCACCGAGGAAGAGGTCCAGACGGCCCTCGACCTGATCTACGACCGCCGCGCCGAGGGATACGACCCGCTCCAGAAGCTCATGGCCCTGTTCGAGGGCGCCACCACCAAGTCCCTGAAGGCGGGCCGCGCCGAGGAACTGGCCGCCCTGCCGCTGGACGAGCGCCTCAAGCGCCGCATCATCGACGGCGAGAAGAACGGCCTCGAACAGGACCTGGACGACGCTCTCCAGGAGCGCCCTGCCCTGGACATCGTCAACGAGACGCTGCTGGACGGCATGAAGGTGGTCGGCGAGCTGTTCGGCTCCGGCCAGATGCAGCTGCCGTTCGTGCTCCAGTCCGCCGAGGTGATGAAGACCGCGGTCGCCTACCTCGAACCGCACATGGAGAAGGTCGAGGGCGACGAGGCCGGCAAGGGCACCATCGTGCTCGCCACCGTGCGCGGCGACGTGCACGACATCGGCAAGAACCTGGTCGACATCATCCTGTCCAACAACGGCTACAACGTGGTCAACCTGGGCATCAAGCAGCCCGTCTCCGCGATCCTGGAGGCCGCCGAGGAGCACAAGGCCGATGTCATCGGCATGTCCGGCCTCCTGGTCAAGTCCACGGTGATCATGAAGGAGAACCTGCAGGAGCTCAACCAGCGCAAGATGGCCGCCGACTACCCGGTCATCCTCGGCGGAGCGGCCCTGACCCGGGCGTACGTCGAACAGGACCTGCACGAGATCTACGAGGGCGAAGTCCGCTACGCCCGCGACGCGTTCGAGGGCCTGCGGCTGATGGACGCGCTGATCGGCGTCAAGCGGGGTGTGCCGGGAGCGTCCCTGCCCGAGCTGAAGCAGCGCCGGGTCAGGGCCACCGCCCAGACCGTCGTCGAGGAACGCCCCGAGGAGGGCGCGGTCCGCTCCGACGTGGCCATCGACAACCCCATCCCCCAGCCGCCGTTCTGGGGAACCCGTGTCATCAAGGGCATCCAGCTCAAGGAGTACGCCTCCTGGCTGGACGAGGGCGCGCTGTTCAAGGGCCAGTGGGGCCTCAAGCAGGCGCGTACGGGCGACGGGCCGACGTACGAGGAGCTGGTGGAGACCGAGGGCCGGCCGCGGCTGCGGGGACTGCTGGACCAGCTGCAGACCGGGAACCTGCTGGAAGCGGCCGTCGTCTACGGCTACTTCCCGTGTGTGTCCAAGGACGACGACCTGATCCTGCTGGACGAGGCGGGCAACGAGCGCACCCGCTTCACCTTCCCGCGCCAGCGCCGTGGCCGCCGGCTGTGCCTGGCCGACTTCTTCCGCCCCGAGGAGTCTGGCGAGACGGACGTGGTCGGCCTCCAGGTCGTCACCGTCGGCTCCCGGATCGGCGAGGAGACGGCGAAGCTGTTCGCCTCCGACGCCTACCGCGACTACCTCGAACTGCACGGCCTGTCCGTGCAGTTGGCCGAGGCCCTGGCGGAGTACTGGCACGCGCGCGTGCGTTCCGAACTCGGCTTCGCCGGGGAGGACCCGGCCGAGATCGAGGACATGTTCGCGCTGAAGTACCGCGGCGCCCGCTTCTCGCTGGGCTACGGCGCCTGCCCGGACCTGGAGGACCGCGCCAAGATCGCCGAACTGCTGGAGCCGGAGCGGATCGGCGTCCAGCTGTCCGAGGAGTTCCAGCTCCACCCCGAGCAGTCCACGGACGCGATCGTCATCCACCACCCCGAGGCGAAGTACTTCAACGCCCGCTGAGGCGGACCGCGAGGGCACCCGACAGGGCCCCGAGGGCACACTGAGATGGCCCCACGGCGGGTCTGGAGTGTGCCCTCGCACACGTCGGTCAAACGCGGCACTTCCGCGGCGAGAGTCGTACACTGGTCGGTCCAGCGCAGGCCGGTTCCTCACCAGGAGCCGGCCTTCTCGTCCCTCTCGGAGGTGTGCCCGGATGACCAGTACGGTCCCCGCATTCGGTACTCGTACGGCCGAAGGCTCCGCCCTGCAGGCGGTGCTCCTCGACATGGACGGAACCCTGGTGGACACCGAGGGCTTCTGGTGGGACGCCGAGGTCGAGGTGTTCGCGCGCCTCGGCCACCGGCTCGACGACTCCTGGCGGCATGTCGTGGTCGGCGGCCCCATGACCCGCAGCGCGGGTTTCCTCATCGAGGCCACCGGAGCCGACATCACCCTCGCCGAGCTCACGGTGCTGCTGAACGACGGATTCGAGGACCGGATCAGCCGCGCCCTGCCGCTGATGCCGGGCGCCGCGAGGCTGCTCGCCGAGCTGTCCGCGCACGAGATCCCCACGGCGCTGGTCTCCGCCTCGCACCGCCGCATCATCGACCGCGTACTGACCTCGCTCGGCCCGGCAAACTTCGGGCTGACCGTCGCGGGGGACGAGATCGAGCGCACCAAGCCGCACCCCGACCCGTATCTGCTCGCGGCCAGGGGCCTCGGCGCGGACCCGGCCAGATGCGTGGTCATCGAGGACACCGCGACGGGTATCGCGTCCGCCGAGGCCGCGGGCTGCCATGTGGTGGCCGTACCCTCCGTCGCGCCGATCACCCCGGCCGTTCGGCGCACCGTCGTGCCCTCGCTGGAAGAGGTCGACCTGTCCTTCCTGCGCGGGCTGCTGACGGTCTGAGGGACTGCCAGGACTGCTTGCGGACGGGAATGTGCCGGGCGCTCACCTCGCGTGAAAAGTTGAATACGAGAGAAAACTGGAAAGCACTACGTGTGCAGGCCACCCGAGTAATTCAATCTTCACCGGATGACTGAATTGCAGGGCGGTTCAACCCAGTTGGCCCTGTGATGTTCACCACCCATCAATAGGGTCGACATAAGGGCCGCGATATGCCGTAAGTCCCTTACTGGCGGTACGGGACGTGCCCTTGTGTCCCGTTTGGTGGAACCGTGCGCGACTCGTTCCACTGTCGGGTTTTCAGTGCGTCCACGCCCGGTTTCGCAGCGTGATGGGAAGTCAACTCCGGTATTGGCGAGACGTCCTGCTGGTGCGGACTAATCTCATTGGCGAGAACCTCGCCGTAACACCCGTGACCCGCTTGCGACACCCCGGCATGCCGGGTTCACGGATCGAAAGCTCTGGAGAACTTCGAGCATGAACCGTAAGACCTTGGTGCTGCCGGCCGTGATCGGCCTGCTCGCCCCGGTCCTCGCCGCCTGCGGCGGATCCGCCGGCGGGGGCAGCAGCGATGACGCCATAGTCGTGGGCACCACCGACCGGTTCGCCGCCTCGAAGGAGGCACCCGCGCCACTGGACCCGGCGTACGCGTACGACGTCGGCACCTGGAACGTCCTGAGGCAGACCGTCCAGACGCTGATGACCCTGCCCGACGGCGGCGGCGACCCCCAGCCGGAGGCCGCCCAGCGCTGCGGCTTCACCGACACCGGCAACGAGCGGTACGCGTGCACCCTGCGCTCGGGCCTCAAGTTCGCGAACGGCGACCCCGTGACCGCGGACGATGTGAAGTTCTCGATCGAACGTGCGCTGCGGATCCAGGCCGACAGCGGTGTTTTCGCACTGCTCTCGGGCATCGACACCGTCGAGACCAAGGGCGACCGCGAGGTGATCTTCCATCTCAAGAACGCCGACGCCACGTTCCCGTTCAAGCTGTCGACGCCGGTCGCGGGCATCGTCAACCCCGACGACTACGACAAGAACAAGCTGCGCGACGGCTTCTCGGTGGACGGCTCCGGCCCGTACACCCTCGATGCCGAGGTCAAGAACGACGAACTCGTCAACGCCGTCTTCACCAGGAACCCCAACTACCAGGGGCAGTTGAAGGTGAAGAACGACAAGGTCGAACTCCGCTCCTTCGACAGCGCCGACGCCATGGGTGCCGCGCTGAACAAGGGCACCGTCAACGTGATGACCCGCACCATGTCGCCCGCGCAGATCAGGAAGCTCCAGAACGCCAAGTCCACGGACATCGACCTGATCGAGCAGCCCGGCCTGGAGATCCGCTACCTGGGCTTCAACACCAACGACCCGTCGGTGAAGTCCAAGGCCGTCCGTCAGGCGATGGCGCAGGTCATCAACCGCGGTGAACTCGTCTCCGATGTGTACGGCACCGGCGCCGACCCGCTGTACTCCATGGTGCCGACCACCATCACAGGTCACGCCAACTCGTTCTTCAACAAGTACGGCGAGCCCGACACCGTCAAGGCCAAGGCCCTGCTGTCCGAGGCGAACGTCACCACGCCGGTGAAGCTGACCCTGCACTACACGGACGACCACTACGGGCCCGCCACCAAAGAGGAGTTCGAGCTGCTGAGGAAGCAGCTGAACGGCAGCGGCCTGTTCGAGGTCGACGTCAAGGGCGAGAAGTGGGCGACGTTCCGCCCGAACGAGCAGAGGGGCAAGTACGCGGTCTACGGCATGGGCTGGTTCCCGGACTTCCCCGACGCCGACAACTACCTCGCGCCGTTCCTCGACAAGAACAACACCATCAACTCGCCCTACGCGAACCCCGAGATCCGGGGCACCCTGATCCCGGAGTCCCGCCGGCAGGCCGACCGGCTCACCGCGGCGCGGAGCATCGAGGAGATCCAGAACATCGTCGCCGAGGACGTCCCCATGCTGCCGCTGTGGCAGGGCAAGCAGTACATCGCCGCACGGGACGACATCACCGGCGCCGAACGGACCCTCAACTCCACCGCCACGCTCCAGCTATGGGAACTGGGCCGCGGCGTCAGCAGCTGACCCAACACACCGTCAGCAGCCGACCCCCGCACGGCGAAAGCGGCTGACCGGAACTCACCGCCGGATTTCTCAGACCAACGACAAGGCACACGTACGTGAACATGCGCACCAAATGGTCGGTTCTGTCCACCGCGACGGCGCTGGCCGGCACTCTGCTGACCGGCTGCGGCTCCCAGGGGGGCGAATCCGGTGGCACCGGCTCGTCCGTCGTCATCGGGATGACCGACGACGTCCTGGCCACCGATCCCGCCTCGGGCTACGACCCGGGCTCCTGGCTGTTGTTCAACAACGTCTTCCAGTCCCTGCTGAGCTTCCCCAAGGGCGGCACGGAACCGGAGCCGGAGGCCGCGAAGTCGTGCTCCTTCACCGACGCGGACACCAGGGTCTACCAGTGCACCCTGCGCGACGGTCTGAAGTTCAGCAACGGTGACGAACTCACCTCTCAGGACGTCAAGTTCTCCTTCGACCGCATGATGAAGATCGACGACGCCGACGGCCCCGCGATCATGTTCCCTATGCTCGACAAGGTCGAGACCCCGGACGAGAAGACGGTCGTCTTCCAGCTGAAGGTCCCCGACGCCACCTTCCCCAGCAAGATCGCCTCCGGTGCCGGCTCGATCGTGAACCACCGGGAGTACGACGCGGACGGGCTGCGCGAGGACGGCAAGGCCATCGGCTCGGGCCCGTACCAACTCGACTCCTTCAGCGAGGACGAGGCCGTGTTCTCGGCCAACGAGAACTACAAGGGCAATGCCGACGTGCGGAACTCCGGCGTGACCCTCAAGTTCTTCCACGGCGACCGCTCACGCCTGCGCAAGGCCCTCACCGACACCAAGGTCGACGTCGCCTACCGCGGTCTCGCCGCCCAGGACGTCGCGGACATCGAGAACGACACGTCCACCAGCCAGGGCATCGACGTCATCGAGGGCTCCAGCGCCGAGGTGCAGCACCTGGTCTTCAACACCCAGGACCCGGTGGCGGGCAAGCTGAGCGTCCGCAAGGCGATCGCCCACCTCCTGGACCGCGAGGCCCTCGTCGAGGAGGTCTACGACTCCACGGCGACACCGCTGTACTCGATCATCCCGGCCGGCGTCACCGGCCACAACACGGCCTTCTTCGACACCTACGGCGCCCGCCCCTCGCGCACCAAGGCCGAGGACGTGCTGCGCGCCGACGGCATCACCGACAAGGTGAAGCTGACCCTCTGGTCGACCCCGACCCGCTACGGTCCGTCCACGGACCAGGAGTTCGAGGCGATCGCCAAGCAGCTCAACGCCAGCGGCCTGTTCGACGCGAGCGTGAAGTCGGTCGCCTACGACCAGTACGAGAAGGACATCGAGGCCGGCAAGTACGGCGTGTACGTGAAGGGCTGGGTGCCGGACTACCCCGACCCGGACAACTTCACGGCCCCGTTCTTCGGCGAGGGCAACGTCCTCGGCAACGGCTATACGAACTCCACGGTCACCGGCCGGCTCATCCCCGAGACCGCCGCCCTGAGCGACCGCGCCTCGACCGAGCAGCAGTACGGGCAGCTCCAGGACATCGTCGCCGAGGAGGTCCCGGTCCTCCCGATCTGGCAGGCCAAGCAGTACGCGGTCGTCCGCGACAACGTGTACGGCCTGGAGTACTGCCTCGACGCGTCGACCGTGTTCCGGTTCTGGGAGATCAGCAAGGACTGAGGCTTCCGCGTATACGGCGATGGCCGCCCCCGGTCTTCGGAAAGGGGGCGGCCATCGCCGTATACGGGTGCGCGGTCGGTCACTGCGCGCCGGGGCGCACCAGTCCGCTCTCGTACGCGTACACCGCCGCCTGTACGCGGTCACGCAGGCCCAGCTTGGTGAGGACGTGACCCACATGCGTCTTGACCGTGGTCTCGCTGACGAAGAGGTCCGCGGCGATCTCCGCGTTCGACAAGCCGCGGGCCACCAGCTTCAGCACCTCCACCTCACGCTCGGTCAGCGTGTGCAGCGTGTCCGGCACCGGCTCGTCGCCCGAGGGCAGATGACCCGCGTACTTGTCCAGCAGTCGGCGCGTGATGCTCGGCGCGAGCATCGCCTCGCCCGCGGCGACCACACGGATCGCCTGCACCAACTCGTTGGCCGGGGCGTCCTTGAGCAGGAAGCCGCTGGCGCCCGCGCGCAGCGCCTCCACCACGTACTCGTCGAGGTCGAAAGTGGTCAGCACCAGGACCTTCGCGGGTCCGTCCCGGCCGGGGCCGGTGATCTGCCGGGTCGCCTCGACACCGTCCATCCGTGGCATACGGATGTCCATCAGAACCACATCGGGCTGCAGGGCACGCACCTGGTCGAGTGCCTGGAGACCGTCTCCGGCCTCGCCGACGACCGCGATGTCCTGCTCCGCCTCCAGGATCATCCGGAAGCCGGTACGCAGCAGCGGCTGGTCGTCGACCAGTAGGACACGGATGGCCACGTAAGTCTCCTTCGCTAGTCCGGCCCCATTCTGCCCTGCGCGTGTGGTTCGGTCCGACTCCGGGGCTCTCCAGCCGCTGCCGGCTCCCCGCCGCCCGACTCGGGCCCCCTGACCGGCAGCGACTGCATCTCCCGGGGGGCAACCCCCGGACCCCCGGCCGAATCCGACTCGGCCACCCTCACCGGCAGCGGGTACGGCGGGGGAGTGCCACCGAATTCCGGGCATACCGCCTGGTGGTCGCACCAGCCGCACAGTTTGGTGGGCCGCGGTCGCCAGTCGCCCGTCTCGGTGGCCAGCCGGATCGCGTCCCACAGCGCGTGCAGCTTGCGCTCGACCCGCTCCAGGTCCGCGACCACCGGGTCGTACGTCAGCACATCACCGCTGCCGAGATAGACGAGCTGGAGGCGACGCGGGACGACCTTCTTCAGGCGCCAGACCACCAGGGCGTAGAACTTCATCTGGAACAGCGCGCCCTCGGCGTACTCCGGTCTAGGCGCCTTGCCCGTCTTGTAGTCGACGATCCGCACCTCGCCCGTCGGCGCGACATCGACCCGGTCGATGATCCCGCGCAACTTCAGACCCGACTCGAGCCGGGCCTCCACGAACAGCTCGCGCTCGGCGGGCTCGAGACGGGTCGGGTCCTCCAGCGTGAACCACCGCTCCACAAGCTGCTCGGCCTCGGCGAGCCAGCGCGCCAGCCGCTCACCCGCGGCCTGCTCGTCGGCGTCGGCGAACAACTCGGCCAGCTCCGGCTTCGCCGTCCGCAGCCGGTCCCACTGACCGGGGATCAGCGACTTCGCGCGCGGCACCGTGCGCTCGGTGGCCGGGGCGTCGAAGAGCCGCTCCAGGACCGAGTGCACCAGCGTGCCCCGCGTGGCCGCCTCGCTCGGCTTCTCGGGCAGCTTGTCGATCACCCGGAAGCGGTACAGCAGCGGACACTGCATGAAGTCACCGGCACGTGAGGGCGACAACGAGGCCGGGGGCACAGCCACGGCGGCCCTGGACCTGCTGCCGGAGCCCGTGCCGGTGCCCGGTTGCGCGACGCCGTCGTCGGTACTGGTTTCCATGCCGACAGACCTTACGGCCCGCCACTGACAACGCCACACACAGTGACCTGCGTACGGGCGCGACCGCCCGGGAAACAGTGAGGGTGCCGGGGCGAAGCGCACCGCGACGGCCGCATACCATCGACGGCAGAACCTCTCGCTCTGCATGATCGTGAGCGGGAGACGCGTCGAACGAGGGGACATCGTGGACGAGAGCGGCGGGAGCGGGCAGCCGCGATCCGGAACGGACGAAGCGACCGAGCACCCCGCGGTGCCGGACGCCACCACCGCACGCCCGCACCCAGACGCGGAGCCGACGAGCGCCGACACCCGCCCAGAGCCCACCGACTCCACCGCCCCCAACGGCCCGACGGACACGGTGGCTTGGGAAAAACAGCCCACACCCGCACACCGCTCCGGCACGACGGCGGACGCCACGGGGCCCTCGGCCACGGACGCCTCGGCCGAAGGCCCGGACGGCTCGATCGAGCCGGCCAAGGCCCGCCGAGGCGAGGGCACGGACGGTTCCGGCCCCGGCGGCGGTGCCCCGGACGCGCGGCCCCCCGCCGCAGGCGGCGGCTCCGGAACCCCGCCGCCGCAGCGCGGCAAGGGGCCCGGCGGCGGGCTGCTCATGGGCCGCCCGTTCGGAGTGCCCGTGTACGTCGCGCCCAGCTGGTTCCTCGTCGCGGCACTCATCACCTGGGTCTTCGGCGGCCAACTCGAGCGCGTACTGCCCGAACTCGGCGGCGCCCGCTACCTCGTGTCCCTCTTCTTCGCAGTCGCCTTCTACGCCTCCGTACTCGTCCACGAACTGGCCCACACGGTCGCCGCCCTGCGCTTCAAACTGCCGGTGCGCCGCATCCAGCTGCAGTTCTTCGGCGGCGTCTCCGAGATCGAGAAGGAGTCCGAGACCCCAGGCCGCGAGTTCATCCTCGCCTTCGTCGGCCCCCTGCTCTCCCTCGTCCTCGCCGGCCTCTTCTACCTCGCCCTGCTGACCGTCGAGCCGGGCACCGTCCCCGGCGTACTGCTGGCCGGCCTGATGATCTCCAACCTGATCGTCGCCGCGTTCAACCTGCTCCCCGGGCTGCCCCTCGACGGCGGCCGTATGCTCCGCGCCGTCGTCTGGAAGATCACCGGCAAGCCGATGACCGGCACCATCGCCGCCGCCTGGGTCGGCCGCGCCCTCGCGATCTCCGTACTGATCGGACTGCCCCTGCTCACCCAGTCCGGCGCACTCGGCGCCGAAGCCGAGGACATCGGCGGCATGGACACCGTCATGGACGCCCTGCTCGCCGCGATCCTCGCCGCGATCATCTGGACCGGCGCCGGAAACAGCCTCCGCATGGCCCGCCTCAGGGAACACCTCCCGGAGCTGCGCGCCCGCTCCCTCACCCGCCGCGCCGTCCCCGTAGAGACCGACACCCCGCTCTCTGAAGCGCTGCGCCGCGCCAACGACGCCGGTGCCCGCGCCCTGGTCGTGGTCGACGCCCACGGAGAGCCCCTCTCCCTGGTCCGCGAAGCCGCCATCGTCGGCGTACCGGAGCACCGCCGCCCCTGGGTCGCGGTCAGCGGCCTCGCCCAGGACCTCACGGACGGCATGCGGATCTCCGCCGAACTCGCAGGCGAGGAACTCCTCGACGTTCTGCGGGCCACCCCTGCCACCGAGTACCTGGTGGTGGAGGAGTCCGGCGAGATCTACGGTGTCCTGTCCGCGGCCGACGTGGAGCGCGCTTTCGTGAAGGCCATGGCCAGGCCCAGCTGAACTCAGGCGCACGCGCGCGTGGTCTGCGGCCTGCGCCCAGGCCGGTAGGCTGGTCACATGTCCGAACCGACCGGTGCCGCCCGCCGACGCGGGCCCTTCAAGGTCGGGGACCAGGTCCAGCTCACTGACCCCAAGGGACGCCACTACACGTTCACGCTCGAAGCCGGGAAGAACTTTCACACCCACAAGGGGTCCTTCCCGCACGACGAGCTGATCGGCGCCCCCGAGGGCAGCGTTGTCCGCACCACGGGGAACGTCGCCTATCTCGCGCTGCGCCCCCTGCTCCCCGACTACGTCCTGTCCATGCCCCGCGGCGCCGCCGTGGTCTATCCCAAGGACGCGGGGCAGATCCTGTCCTTCGCCGACATCTTCCCCGGCGCCCGCGTCGTGGAGGCCGGCGTCGGCTCCGGCTCGCTCAGCAGCTTCCTGCTGCGCGCCATCGGCGACCACGGCATGCTGCACAGCTACGAGCGCCGCGCCGACTTCGCCGAGATCGCCCAGGCGAACGTGGAGCGCTACTTCGGCGGCCCGCACCCCGCCTGGCAGCTCACCGTCGGCGACCTCCAGGACAACCTGTCGGACACGGACGTCGACCGCGTCATCCTCGACATGCTCGCCCCCTGGGAATGCCTGGAGGCCGTCTCCAAGGCGCTCGTCCCCGGCGGCATCCTGTGCTGCTACGTCGCGACCACCACCCAGCTCGCCCGGACCGTCGAGTCCATCCGCGAGATCGGCTGCTTCAACGAGCCGACCGCCTGGGAGTCGATGATCCGCAACTGGCACGTCGAGGGCCTCGCCGTCCGCCCCGACCACCGCATGATCGGGCACACCGGCTTCCTGCTCACCGCCCGCCGCCTCGCCGACGGCGTCGAACCCCCCATGCGCCGCCGCCGCCCCGCCAAGGGCGCATACGGCGAGGACTACACCGGCCCGAACGCCGACGGAGGCACCGGCCGCTGAGGCGGCCCCGTGCCGCACACAACGCGCAAGCACCGTGGTCGAGTTCCCGAAACCCCTCGGGAACTCGGCCACGGCGCTTTTCTGTTGACACCGCGACAGAACTGCGCACCCCGCCGTTCCCCCTCACTGTGACGTATGGCACCATGCTGGCCACCCCCACCGGCACAGCCCTCACAGGAGACACATCTCTCGTGCAGCAATCCGCCGTCCCGGAACTGGCACACACCCACGCCCGCCCGATCCACTGGGTCGCCACAGCCACCGCCCTGGCCGGAGTCGTCGCAGCCTCCGCCTTCCTCCAGCCCGACCAGGCCACCGCCGCCCAGCCCGGCCGCGGCGCACAAAGCGCCCCCGCCGCCACCGCGCCACCCGATCCCACCCGCGTCGACTTCCCCGTGGAGTGCGGCCCCACCAAGGTCATCGTGCAGAAGAAGGCCTCCGGAGACCTCGACGGCGACGGCCGCCCCGAAACGGTCGCCGTGGTCCGCTGCGACGCGATCGCGGGCGCTCCGCCGAGCGGCATGTACGTACTCACCCAGGCCGCCGACGCCACCGAACCCCACATCGTGGCCACCCTGGTCGACCCGAAAGACCGCCTCACCGTCACAGACTTCGTCGTACGTGACGCTTCCGTCACCGCCACCCTGCTCGGCTACTCCTCGCCCGACGTCCCGCGTTGCTGCCCGGACGTGGACGAACGCGCCAAGTGGCAGTGGAAAAACGGCACATTCGTCCGTTCCGTCCCCGCCGGCGCCCAGAGCGTGTGACCAAAGAGACAAACCAGAACGGCCCGGAACGCAAAGTGGCTTGACGTAACCGTCGAACTACTCCGCGTCCGGGCCGTACACCTCAGCCTTGTCCGAAACCCGACGCACATGGATGCACTCGCCCGGGCACTCCTTCGCGGAGTCGGCAACATCACGCAAAAGCGTCAGGGGCACGGGCGTTGTGGCCCCCGGAGCCTGCAACAACTCCTCGCCGGCCCCCTTTACATAGGCCAGTCCGTCGATGTCCAACTCGAAGACCTCGGGTGCATACTGGGCGCAGATGCCGTCGCCGGTGCAGAGGTCCTGATCGATCCACACCTCCAGGTCCTCGCCGCCGACGCCGGCCTCTTGCTGAACGCTCATGACTCCTGCCGATCCTGTGCCGAGCGAACCGGAATAAAACGCAAGTCGGCCCAGCTCTGACGGGTGTTGAACACTTCGACCCTACCTCCGCCCGCTTCCCAACCATGTTCAGTGGGTATTTCCCTGGCGTGAGGGAGAGCGCAAGGGTGAAGATCGGACACACCCCGACCGTCTTTGTGATCTAGGGGTTTCAATCGACACCCACCCAGGTAGGGTCTGGAAGCGTCCAGCTCCCCTTGGAGGAGGTGAGGACCGTGGCAGCCCACGACGACGACATGAACCGCGGCATCCGCCCGGGACGAGGGTCCGAGGACCCCGCCGGGCAGATTGCCTATCTTGAGCAGGAGATCGCCGTCCTGCGACGTAAGCTCGCCGACTCTCCGCGACACACGAGAATTCTCGAAGAGCGGATCGTCGAGCTGCAGACCAACCTGGCCGGCGTGTCCGCGCAGAACGAGCGGCTCGCCAACACACTCCGTGAGGCCCGAGACCAGATCGTGGCCCTCAAGGAGGAAGTCGACCGGCTCGCACAGCCGCCGGCCGGCTTCGGCGTCTTCCTCACGGCGAACGAGGACGGCACGGCCGACATCTTCACCGGCGGCCGCAAGCTCCGCGTGAACGTCAGCCCCAGCGTCGAACTCGACGAGCTCAGGCGCGGCCAGGAAGTGATGCTCAACGAAGCGCTCAACGTGGTCGAAGCCATGGAGTACGAGCGAGTCGGGGACATCGTCACCCTCAAGGAAATCCTCGAGGACGGCGAGCGCGCCCTGGTACTCGGGCACACCGACGAGGAACGGGTGGTACGGCTCGCCGAGCCGCTGCTGGACGTCACCATCCGCCCCGGCGACGCCCTCCTGCTCGAACCCCGATCCGGCTACGTCTACGAGGTCGTACCCAAGAGCGAGGTCGAAGAACTCGTCCTCGAAGAGGTCCCCGACATCGGCTACGAACAGATCGGCGGCCTGGGCAACCAGATCGAAATGATCCGCGACGCAGTCGAGCTCCCGTACCTCTACCCCGACCTCTTCAAGGAGCACGAACTGCGGCCGCCCAAGGGCGTCCTGCTGTACGGACCCCCCGGATGCGGCAAGACACTCATCGCCAAGGCCGTCGCCAACTCACTGGCCAAAAAAGTCGCCGAGGTGACCGGACAGGCCACCGGCAAGAGCTTCTTCCTCAACATCAAGGGCCCCGAGCTTCTCAACAAGTACGTCGGCGAGACCGAGCGGCAAATCCGCCTCGTCTTCCAGCGCGCCCGTGAGAAGGCCAGCGAAGGCACACCCGTCATCGTCTTCTTCGACGAGATGGAATCCCTCTTCCGCACCCGTGGATCAGGCGTCAGCTCAGACGTGGAAAACACCATCGTCCCGCAGCTGCTCGCCGAGATCGACGGCGTGGAAGGCCTGCAGAACGTGGTCGTGATCGGCGCCTCCAACCGCGAGGACATGATCGACCCCGCCATCCTGCGCCCCGGACGCCTCGACGTGAAGATCAAAATCGAGCGCCCGGACGCCGAAGCGGCCAAGGACATCTTCCAGAAGTACCTCACCGAGCGCCTCCCCCTGCACCCCGAGGACATCGGCGAGCACGGCGGCGACAAGGGCGCCACGGTCCAGGGCATGATCCAGACCGCGGTCGAGCAGATGTACGCCGAATCCGAGGAGAACCGCTTCCTCGAGGTCACCTACGCCAACGGCGACAAGGAAGTCCTCTACTTCAAGGACTTCAACTCCGGCGCCATGATCGAGAACATCGTCGGCCGCGCCAAGAAAATGGCCATCAAGGACTTCCTCGAACACAACCAGAAGGGCCTCAGGGTCGCCCACCTGCTCCAGGCCTGCGTCGACGAATTCAAGGAGAACGAAGACCTGCCCAACACCACCAACCCGGACGACTGGGCCCGCATCTCCGGAAAGAAGGGCGAACGGATCGTCTACATCCGCACCCTCATCACCGGAAAGCAGGGCGCAGACACCGGACGCTCCATCGACACGGTGGCGAACACCGGTCAGTACCTGTAAAAGACAGGGCGACTGCGGGTGCCCTCACCGGGTACCCGCAGTCGACTGTTTTCCAGGGCACCACCGGAGCGGAGCAATGACGCAAATGATCTCCCCACCAGCGCAAAGGCGTTCTAGGCTCTTCCATACCGCCGAGTCGCGCAGTGCGGGGACGGGCACCGCACACGCACCGGAGAACCAGCGGTACTTGAGCGGAGCCCCCGACCGAGGGCGCCGCCGGGCAAGGAGGGCCGCATGACCGTACGGCGAGTAATGGGCATCGAGACCGAGTACGGAATCTCCGTACCCGGCCACCCCAACGCCAATGCCATGCTCACCTCGTCCCAGATCGTCAACGCCTACGCGGCGGCGATGCACCGGGCGCGCCGCGCCCGGTGGGACTTCGAGGAGGAGAACCCGCTGCGGGACGCACGAGGCTTCGACCTCGCCCGCGAGGCCGCCGACGCCAGCCAGCTCACCGACGAGGACATCGGCCTCGCCAATGTCATCCTCACCAACGGAGCACGGCTGTACGTGGACCACGCACACCCCGAATACAGCGCACCAGAGGTCACCAACCCACGGGACGCAGTCCTGTGGGACAAAGCCGGCGAGCGCATCATGGCAGAAGCCGCCGAACGCGCGGCCCAGCTCCCCGGCGCCCAGCCGATCCACCTCTACAAAAACAACACCGACAACAAAGGCGCCTCCTACGGCACACACGAGAACTACCTGATGAAGCGGGAAACCCCCTTCTCAGACATCGTGCGCCACCTCACACCGTTCTTCGTCTCACGCCAGGTCGTCACCGGCGCAGGCCGCGTCGGCATCGGCCAGGACGGCCACGAACACGGCTTCCAGCTCAGCCAGCGCGCCGACTACTTCGAAGTCGAAGTCGGCCTGGAAACCACCCTCAAGCGGCCCATCATCAACACCCGCGACGAGCCGCACGCCGACGCGGAGAAATACCGCCGCCTGCACGTGATCATCGGTGACGCGAACCTGTCGGAGATCTCCACGTACCTGAAGCTGGGCACGACCGCCCTGGTCCTGTCCATGATCGAGGACGGCTTCATCGCGGTCGACCTCGCCGTCGACCAGCCCGTACGCACCCTCCACCAGGTCTCACACGACCCCTCACTGAAGCGCCTGGTCACCCTCCGCAGCGGCCGGACACTCACCGCAGTCCAACTCCAGATGGAGTACTTCGAACTCGCACGCAAATACGTCGAGGAACGGTACGGCGCCGACGCGGACACACAGACCAAGGACGTACTCACCCGCTGGGAAGACGTCCTCGGCCGCCTCGAAAGCGACCCCATGAGCCTCGCCGGCGAACTCGACTGGGTCGCCAAACGCGAGCTCATGGAAGGCTACCGACGCCGCGACAACCTCGAATGGGACGCAGCACGCCTCCACCTCGTCGACCTCCAGTACGCCGACGTACGCCCCGAAAAGGGCCTCTACAACCGTCTGGCGGCCCGCGGCAAGATGAAGCGCCTCCTGAACGACACAGACGTGGAACGGGCCCGCACCAAGCCACCGGAGGACACCCGCGCCTACTTCCGCGGACGCTGCCTCGAGCAGTACGCGGACGACGTCGCAGCCGCCTCCTGGGACTCGGTGATCTTCGACCTCCCCGGCCGGGACTCGCTCCAACGCGTACCAACCCTCGAGCCGCTTCGCGGAACGCGTAATCACGTGAAAGAGCTCCTGGACCGCTGCCGTACCGCAGAAGACCTGGTCAGGGTCCTCTCCGGCGGCTGAACGAACCCGGTCGGTCCCACCAGCGGAACGGGGCCGGCGGGGTGGAAAAGGGCGCCGTCCGGGAATCATGAAGGTGGCCCCCGGACGTTGTAGCAACTGTGGGGCCAATGTCGGACCCTGCTTGTAGGGTCTGATCAAGAACGTCGAACCGAGCGGGGTGAGGGTTATGGCGACCAAGGACACCGGCGGCGGCCAGCAGAAGGCAACGCGTTCCACCGAGGAGGTCGAGGAGACTGCACAGGATGCGCAGGCATCGGAAGACCTCAAGGAACGCCAGGAGAAGCTGAGCGACGACGTGGACTCCGTCCTGGACGAAATCGATGACGTCCTCGAGGAGAACGCAGAGGATTTCGTGAGGTCATTCGTTCAAAAGGGCGGGCAGTAGAGGCCAGGATCCATTTTCGCCTTCGATATGAAGGTTCGGGGTGGGTGAGTGGCCGAACGAGGGCAGCTGAAGCGCTGTGTGCGGTGTGGCGAGAGCAAGCCGTACACAGCCTTCTCCCGCAAGCGAACGAACCTTGATGGCTTGCAGCGCCACTGTCGGGATTGTGCAACCAACTATCACTGCACGAAGCAGGAGGTCTTGCCTCAGGGACTCCGCCCCAAGATGGATGTGCCCGAGGGGCATAAGCGCTGTCCGGGATGCGGTGAAGTGAAGCCGTACAGCGAGTGGCATCGCAGGAGAAGCGCTGCTGATGGCTTGGCCAGTCGCTGCAAGACTTGCAGAGCGGCGGCGGCGCCCGCAGGTCACCTGCGGCGTAAGTGCGGCATAACCGAAGCCGAGCGCGACGAGATGATCGCCTCCCAGATGGGGCTCTGT
Source organism: Streptomyces pseudoechinosporeus (assembly GCF_054783935.1). Taxonomy (NCBI): domain Bacteria; kingdom Bacillati; phylum Actinomycetota; class Actinomycetes; order Kitasatosporales; family Streptomycetaceae; genus Streptomyces; species Streptomyces pseudoechinosporeus. Next base: position 348,493 of record NZ_BAAGPS010000001.1, on the reverse strand, counting down.
GTGATCTGCCTGAAAGCCCCGGCAGTCCAGGTGGATCACTGCCACAAGACGGGTAGGGTCCGTGGCGTACTGTGCTTCAACTGCAATTCCGGCCTCGGCCTGTTGAGGGATGACCCCGAAGCGATGAACCGAGCTGCCGACTACCTGGAAGGAAACGCGTGGAAGCCAACACTCGTAGCACCGGGCGTCTACCGGCTGCCTTCCTGACGCCTGGTTCGTCGTCCTTCATGGACTTCCTGTCCGATCACCAGCCCGAAATCCTGCCGGGGAACCGGCAGTTGCCCGCCGTCAAGGGAGTGATCGAGGCGCCGCACGGCACCACGATCGTGGCCACCACGTTCCCCGGTGGCGTCGTGCTTGCCGGTGACCGGCGGGCCACCATGGGGAATGTCATCGCGCAGCGGGACATCGAGAAGGTGTTCCCGGCTGATGAGTACTCGGCGGTGGGGATCGCGGGTACGGCGGGTCTGGCTGTTGAGATGGTGAAGCTTTTCCAGTTGGAGCTGGAGCACTTCGAGAAGGTCGAGGGTGCGCAGCTCTCCTTGGAGGGCAAGGCGAACCGTCTGTCGACGATGATCCGGTCCAATCTCGGCATGGCCATGCAGGGCCTGGCTGTGGTGCCGATCTTCGCGGGGTATGACGTGGACCGTGAGAAGGGGCGCATCTTCTCGTACGACGTCACGGGCGGCCGTTCGGAGGAGCATGGCTTCGCTGCCACGGGCTCGGGTTCGATCTTTGCGCGCGGTGCCATGAAGAAGCTGTACAGCGAGGACATGACTGAGGAGCAGGCGACGACGCTGGTCGTGCAGGCTCTGTATGACGCGGCCGACGACGACTCGGCGACCGGTGGTCCCGATGTCGCGCGTCGGATCTATCCGCTCGTCACCGTGATCACCGAGGACGGGTTCCGCCGTCTCACGGATGAGGAGTCTTCCGAGATCGCCCGCTCGATTCTGGAGCGGCGTATGGAGCAGCCCGACGGTCCGCGTGCCGCGTTGCTCTGACTGCGGCCCTTGTGGGCCCCTCTTGTCCAGGTGATCGAGTGACTTTCACAGAAAGGGACGGATAGCCGGTGTCGACGCCGTTCTATGTCTCACCCCAGCAGGCCATGGCCGACCGGGCGGAGTATGCGCGCAAGGGCATTGCCCGTGGCCGCAGCCTGGTTGTGCTGCAGTTCGCCGACGGCATTGTCTTCGTCGGCGAGAACCCGTCCCGTGCGCTGCACAAGTTCAGCGAGATCTATGACCGGATCGGCTTTGCGGCCGCCGGCAAGTACAACGAGTACGAGAATCTCCGCATCGGTGGTGTTCGCTACGCTGACCTGCGGGGTTATACCTACGACCGTGACGATGTGACCGCTCGCGGTCTTGCCAATGTGTATGCCCAGACGCTCGGCACGATCTTCTCGAGTGCGGCGGAGAAGCCGTATGAGGTGGAGCTTGTGGTCGCCGAGGTCGGGGTGACGCCTGATGGTGACCAGATTTACCGGTTGCCGCATGATGGATCGATCGTGGACGAGCATGGCTCGGTCGCGGTCGGTGGCAATGCCGAGCAGATCAGCACTTATCTGGATCAGCGTCACCGGGAGGGCATGACGCTCGCGGAGGCGCTGAAGCTGGCCGTTCAGGCCCTGTCTCGCGACACCAACGGGAGTGAGCGGGAGATTCCCGCCGAGCGCCTGGAGGTGGCGGTTCTGGACCGTACGCGTCCGCAGCAGCGCAAGTTCAAGCGCATTGTGGGCCGCCAGTTGTCCCGTCTGTTGCAGGGGGAGAGTGCGGACGGGGCTGGAGATGCCGCCGAGTCCGATGGATCCGATGAGGCCGATGGGTCTGAAGCGTCCGGCGCGTCCGACGAGAAGTAATCCCGGCCATTCACCCTTTGTGCCCCGGTCCCGCTTCGCTGCGGGGTCGGGGCGCAGTGGCGTTCAGGAGGGACGTGGCGGGGCCGTGGAGCCCCGTACGACCAGTTCGACGGGGATGTTGCCTTCCGGTGGTGTTTCGCCTTCCAGGACTGCGAGCAGGGCTGTCATGCCGCGCTCGCCGAAGAGTTCGGCGTCGAGGCGGACGGTGGTGAGTTCGGGTTCGATGGCTGTGGCGAGGGCCAGGTCGTCGAAGCCGGTCACGGAGATGTCGTGGGGGATGCGCAGGCCGAGGTGGCGCGCGGCCTTGTAGGCGCCGACAGCGAGTTTGTCGTCGTCGCAGACGACGGCGGTGGGCCGTGGGTCCGGGCCGTGCAGGGCGTCCTCGGCTGCGGCACGTGCACCCTCGATGGTGATCGGTGCCTTTGCCGTGCGTACCTCGGTGCCGGCTCTCTCTCCCACGCGGGCGGCGAGTTCCCGGGCGCGTACGTCGAAGGTCCAGGAGTCGATGTCCGCGGCGAGGTGCAGGAACCGGCGGTGGCCCAGTGTCAGCAGGTGTTCGGTGATCTGGCGCATGCCGTCGGTGATGTCGAGGTTGACGGTGGTGGCGCCTTGGCTGCCGGCCGGGTCGCTGTCCAGCATGACGAGGGGGAGGTCGTCGCCGCGGATTTCTGTGAGGGCTTCGGAGGCCATGGAGGAGGCGATGACGCCGTCCAGGGCGGCTCGTGCGGAGGCGAAGGGGTCGCGGGCAGGGCCGATGCCTTCGGGTGAGGGGTACAGGACGACGCCGAAGCCGTGTTTGGCGGCGATGCGGGCGGCTCCTTCGTAGACGGCGGCGAAGAACTCGTTGGTGAGCGCGGGCACCACCAGGAGGGCCGTTCGTGCCTGGCCGAGTCGTAGGTTGCGGGCGGCGAGGTTCGGCCGGTAGCCGAGTTCCCGTGCGGCCTGGCGTACTCGCTCGGCTGTTGCCTCGGAGACTCGTCCGCGCCATTTGTCGCCCAGTACGAGGGAGACGGCGGCCTGGGAGACTCCGGCGGCCTGGGCGACGTCGCGGCTCGTGGGGCGGGTGCTTCCTCGTGCCACCGTCGACCTGCTCTTTCTGCTGGACTCGCGGACTGGGCACATGGTACGTATGACCAAGGGCGTTATACGTACAACGTCAGTCGTCAAGGGCTACGAGAAGGGCGTGACATGGCCGCGCGTTACCTGGAGATCCTCAGAACGAGGCACGCTGCTCGGCTGCTGGTCGGCACTCTTGTGGGGCGGCTGCCGAACGCCGTGGCCGCGATCGCCGTCCTGCTGTTCGTCCGCGCCGAGGGCGGCAGCTACAGCCTCGCCGGCGCGCTGGCGGCGGTGTACGGGGTGTCGAATGCCGTGGGGCAGCCGGTGCTCGGGCGTCTGGTGGACCTCTTCGGGCAGCCGCGTGTGCAACTGCCTGCCGCGCTCGTCTCCGCCCTCGGTATGGCGGTGTTCGCCTTCACGGGCATCGGGGCGCTTGCGCTCGCGTATGTCCTGATGGTGGTGGCCGGGTTCTTCACGCCGCCTCTGGAGGGCGGTCTGCGGGCGTTGTGGCCCACGGTCCTCCGTAAGGAGGAACAGGTGCACACGGCGTACGCGATGGATGCCGTGGCGCAGGAAGTCATGTTCACCGTGGGGCCGTTGCTCGTCACGCTGTGTGTGTCGCTGTGGTCGGCGCAGGCCGCGCTTCTTGTGTTGAACGTCATAGGGGTGCTGGGCGCGCTCTCCGTGGTGGTGTCGCGGCCTTCGCGCGCGTGGCGTTCGGCGCCGCGGGAGGCGCACTGGCTCGGTGCGTTGCGCTCGGCCGGTCTGCTCGTCCTGCTCGGCGCGTTCCTTTTCGTGGGCATCGCGCTGGGCTCGATCAACGTTGCTGCGATGGCGTACGCGGACGACAACGGCGGGGATGTGACGTACGGCTGGCTGATGGCGGCCATCGGGCTCGGCGCGCTTGTCGGGGGCACCGTGTACGGGGCGCGGCAGTGGAGCGGTGCGCCGGAGCGTCGACTGCGGGTGCTTGTGGCGCTTCTGGCGGTGTTCTACGTACCGCTGACGTTGACGCCGGGTGTGGTTGCCATGGCGGTGCTGATCGCGCTCTCCGGGGTGTTTCTGGCGCCCTGTATCGCTTGCTCGTTCGTCCTGGTCGACCGGTATGCGCCGAGGGGCACCGTGACCGAGGCGTTCTCCTGGCTTGTGACGACGTTCACGGTGGGAATGTCGGTCGGGACGGGTCTCGCGGGACCGGTCGTCGAGTGGGGTGGCGCGGTGTCGGGCTTCGCTCTGCCGGGTGTCGCGGGGGCTGTTGCGCTGCTTGTTCTGCTGGCCACGGGGCGGGTCCTCGCAGCTACGGGCAGCGGTGCGGTGGTTGAAGTCGCATCGGAAAATGATCGAAACGGTGCACCCGAACCTCGTTTCAGCACAGGGCATCAGGCGTAATGTTCAGTCATGGACCGCCGCATTTTCGGGCTGGAGAACGAGTACGGCGTCACGTGTACGTTCAGGGGACAGCGTCGGCTGTCTCCCGACGAGGTGGCGCGGTACCTCTTCCGCCGTGTCGTGTCATGGGGCCGCAGCAGCAATGTCTTTCTGCGAAACGGCGCCCGCCTCTATCTCGACGTGGGGTCACATCCGGAATACGCCACACCGGAATGTGACAACGTGACAGAGCTCGTCACCCACGACAAGGCTGGCGAGCGCATTCTGGAAGGACTCCTGGTAGACGCCGAACGACGCCTGCACGAGGAAGGAATCGCGGGCGACGTCTACCTCTTCAAGAACAACACCGACTCGGCGGGCAACTCCTACGGCTGCCACGAGAACTATCTGGTGGCCCGCCATGGGGAGTTCTCCCGGCTCGCGGACATCCTCATCCCGTTCCTCGTCACCAGGCAGCTTCTCTGTGGTGCCGGCAAGGTGCTGCAGACCCCGCGTGGCGCGGTGTACTGCGTCAGTCAGCGGGCCGAGCACATCTGGGAGGGCGTCTCCTCGGCGACGACCCGTTCCCGGCCGATCATCAACACGCGTGACGAACCCCACGCGGACGCCGAGCGCTACCGTCGCCTGCACGTCATCGTGGGCGACTCGAACATGTCCGAGACGACCATGCTCCTCAAGGTCGGCGCCACCGATCTCGTACTGCGCATGATCGAGGCGGGCACGGTGATGCGCGATCTGACCCTGGAGAACCCGATCCGGGCGATCCGCGAGGTCAGCCATGACATCACGGGCCGCCGCAAGGTGCGCCTGGCCAGCGGCCGTGAGGCCTCCGCCCTGGAGGTGCAGCGGGAGTACTACGAGAAGGCCGTGGACTTCTGTGAGCGGCGCGGCATCCGCACCGGCACCGTCGAGCAGGTCCTCGAGCTGTGGGGCCGCACGCTGGACTCGATCGAGTCCGAGGACCTCGACCGGATCGGTACCGAGATCGACTGGGTGATGAAGTACAAGCTCATCGAGCGGTACCGCGCCAAGCACAACATGACGATGTCGCATCCGCGGGTCGCGCAGATAGACCTCGCATATCACGACATCCACCGTCGTCGAGGGCTGTACTACCTGCTGGAGAAGAAGGGGCAGGCCACCCGGATCTGCAATGACCTGAAGATCTTCGAGGGCAAGTCCGTGCCGCCGCAGACCACCCGGGCACGGCTGCGCGGCGACTTCATCCGGCGGGCGCAGGAGCAGCGCCGGGACTTCACCGTCGACTGGGTTCATCTCAAGCTCAACGACCAGGCACAGCGCACCGTGTTGTGCAAGGACCCGTTCCGTTCCGTCGACGACCGGGTGGAAAAGCTCATCGCCGGAATGTGAGCCGTCAGTTCCTGCCGATATTGCGGAACGCAACGCAGGGCGCCGTACGTTCTTCGTACGGCGCCCTTCTCACGCCGTAGAGTTGCGCGCACGCCCACCGCAAGATCGACCGATACGAGGCCCCCACTGTGCGCCGACGCTCACTCCTGATTGCCGCTCCCGCCGGACTGCTCACGCTCGCCGGCTGCGGTGGCGACGACACGGCCGACAAGGACAAGGCCAGCAGCAGTACGTCCCCCTCGGCGGCCCCGTCGGCCAGTGCGCCCCCGCCGCCGAAGCTCGTCGACGGGCCGTTGCCGGCCATCACCGCCGGTGCGAAGCTCGACGAGAAGCCGACCATTGCCAAGGGCAGCGGTGATCCCTCGAAGGACCTCGCGGTCAAGACGGTCATCGCGGGCAACGGCAAGACGCTGGCCGAGAACGACTTCGTCAAGGTGAACTACCTCGCTCAGGTCTGGACCACGGCGAAGGTCTTCGACAACTCCTACGACCGCAAGGCGCCCATCGTCATCCAGCTCGCTCAGGGCCAGGTCATGGACGGCTGGCGCTACGCCCTGATGGGCAAGAAGGCCGGCAGCCGCGTCCTGATGGCTGTGCCTCCGGCCTGGGGCTTCGGCGAGCAGGGCAACCCCCAGGCGGGCGTCAAGGGCACCGACACGCTGGTGTGTGTCCTCGATGTCCAGGACACCTTCAATGCGAAGAGCTCCGCCAAGGGCTCCGAGGTCGCGCAGGACAACATCGACCTGCCCAAGGTCGGCACCAACACCGACGGCAAGGCCCCCTCCATCGAGGTGCCGAAGAAGGACGCGCCGACGAAGCTCGTCGCGAACTACATCCTGGAGGGGGACGGCGAGGAGGTCGCGGCGAGCGACAGCGTCCTCGTGCAGTACAAGGGGGTGCTCTGGGCCGACGGCAAGGAGTTCGACTCCACGTACAGCAGGCAGCAGCTCACCTCGTTCTCGCTGCAGCAGGTCGTCAAGGGCTGGGCGCAGGGCCTGACCGGCAAGAAGGTCGGCAGCCGTGTACTCATCGTCGTCCCGCCGAAGCTCGGGTACGGCGACAGCCCGCCGCAGGGCAGCCCCATCAAGAAGGACTCGGTGCTGGTGTTCACGGTCGACATCCTCGCGAAGATGTAAGGCGTGCGGGGATGTAAGACTGTCGGTGTTGCCCCAGTTGCCTTTCGCATACAGCAGGAGCCAAAGACGTGAGCATCGAGAAGCCGGAGATCGACTTCCCCGAAGGCCCGCCCCCCGCGGACCTCGAGATCAAGGACATCTGGGAGGGCGAGGGGCCGGTCGCGAAGGCCGGCGACTTCGTCAAGGTCCATTACGTGGGCGTGGCCTACTCCAGCGGCGAGGAGTTCGACGCTTCCTGGAACCGTGGTACGCCGCTGGAGTTCCAGCTCGGTGTCGGCCAGGTCATCTCCGGCTGGGACCAGGGTGTGCAGGGCATGAAGGTCGGCGGACGCCGTCAGCTGACCATCCCCGCCCACCTCGCGTACGGCGATCGCGGTGCCGGTGGCGGCCGTATCGCGCCGGGCGAGGCGCTGATCTTCGTCTGCGACCTGGTCGCAGTCTGATCTTCGAGGTCTGAATCTTCGCGGGGGCCGTCCGCGAGTGGCTCGTGGCCCGGTCTTCGTACGCCGTGTGATCGCGGTCCGACCGGACCCGATCACCTGGGGCCCATGCCTGTCGGGCATGGGCCCTCGGCTTTTGCCACGACACTCCGGAGCGGTACGGTCATCGATCGGAAGCACCATAGGGAAGGGCGTCGATGGCCATTGCCAAGGCCGAGCGGCTGATGAACCTGGCGCTGTGTCTGCTTGGGACGCGGCGGCCGCTCAGCAAGCGTGAGCTGCGCGATTCCATCGAGGCTTACGTCGAGGCCTTCAGGCCGGGCAGCGGTGCGGTCGGCTCGGACGACTCCTTCAACCGGATGTTCGAGCGCGACAAGGACGATCTGCGCGAGCTCGGCCTGGTCATCGAGACGGTGGAGAGCCTCGACGGCGAGGTCGGCTATCTCGCCCGCCGCGACAGCAACCGCCTGCCGCCCATCACGCTCGACGCCGAGGAGGCCGCCGCCCTGGGCCTGGTCGCCAAGGTCTGGCAGCAGGCCCGCCTCGCGGGTGCGGCGAGCGGCGCCCTGCAGAAGCTGCGTGCGGCCGGACTACCCGAGGACGTCGACCCGTACGAGGCCCATGGCGCCCTGGAGCCGCACATCCCCGTGCACGAGGCGGCCTTCGAACCGCTGATGCTCGCCTGTCGCGACCGCCGCCCCGTCTCCTTCGACTACCGCAAGGCCACCGCCGCCCGCCCCGAGCCCCGCATCGTCGAGCCCTGGGCGCTGGAGTGCTGGCGCGGCCACTGGTATCTGGCCGGCTGGGACCGTGACCGGGGCGCCGAGCGCGTTTTCCGGCTGTCGCGGATCACCGGCAAGGTCCGTACCCGCAGCGGGAAGTTCACGGCTGAGGTGCCCGATGTCGTCACCGTGCGGGAGACCGTCGCGAGCTGGGCCGGAGAGACCGCCGACCGCTCCGCGCTGATCCGGCTGCGGACCGGGGCGGGTTACCCGCTGCGCGCCAAGGCCGTCTCGGTACGGGAACTGGGCGACGGCTGGGACGAGTTGGAGATCCCGTACGGGCATGGGCTTGACGCCTGGCTTGTGGAGTTCGGGCCCGATGTGGTGGTCCTGGAGCCTGCCGAGCTGCGGGCCGATGTCGTGGACCGGCTGCGCGCCGTGGCCAAGGGCTGAGAGGGCGTAGGAGAAGTGGCGGGAAAACCGGTCAGGCCCGTGAGTGCCATCGACCAGACGCGGCGGATGCTGTCCCTGGTGACGTATCTGCGGGAGCGCCCAGGTGCGCGCGTCAGCGATGTCGCCCGGGCCTTCGGGATCACCGAGGACGAGCTGATCTCCGACCTCGATGTGCTGCCGCTGTGCGGGACCAGCTTCCGCGGCGGCGATCTGCTGGACATCGACACCGACGGCGACCGGATCTGGTGGCGCAACCCGGGCGCCCTGGGCGCGGAGGCGGCCGAGCCGCTGCGGATCGCCGCCGACGAGGCGACCGCGCTGCTGGTGGCCGCCCGGGCCGTGTCCACCCTGCCCGGGCTGCGTGAGGGCGACCGGCAGGCGCTGCTGCGGGCCACCGCCAAGGTGGAGGCCGCGGCGGGCGAGGCGGCGGGTGCCAGTGCCCGGCTGTCGGTGACGTTCGAGTCCGAGGGCGGGGTCTTCGCGGACGTCGACCGGGCGATCTCCGAGCGGCGCCGACTGTGGATCCGCTACTACTCGCCCGGGCGCGACGAGCTCACCGAGCGCGAGATCGACCCGATCCGCCTGGTCAGCGTCGGCCACACCTACGTGGAGGCCTGGTGCCGCCGCTCCGAGGCGCGGCGCACCTTCCGGCTCGACCGGGTCGCGGAGATCCGCATCCTGGACGAGCCGTCCGCGCCGCCCGAGGTGGAACTGCGGGACCTCTCCGAGGGGCTGGTGCAGCCCGCCGCCGAGGATCCCGAGGTGGTCGTCGAGGTCGGGCCGGGCGGGCGCTGGGTCGCCGAGTACTACCCGCACGACAGCGCCGATGAACTCCCGGACGGCGGGCTGCGTATCACCCTGCGTGCCTCCGATCCCGCCTCGCTGCGCCGCCTCGCGCTGCGGCTCGGGCGGGACGGCCGGATCGTCTCGCCGCGGGAGGTCGCGGACAGTGCCCGGCAGGCGGCACATGAGGCGCTCGCGGCGTACGACGTGCCACAGGGCGTGGCGGCGAATCTCCCCGAGGAGCCGCACGGAGTTCAGGACGGGCTGTACGGCAGGCAGGAGCAAGGGCTGTGAGCAGGTCGGCGATGTCTGGTACGCAGGGAATGTCCGTGACGTCCGCGTTCTCGGGCATGACGAGAGTGGATCCCGTGGTGTTCAAGGCTGCCTGCCCCGACTGCCGCGCCCACTTCGAACTCTCCGCGAACGCCCTGCGCCTGGCGATCGGCGCCACACCGAAGACGACCTTCTACTCCTTCACCTGCCCGGAGTGCGACGCGGCGGTGCGCAAGCCGGCCGGCGAGCGGATCGTGGAACTCCTCACCGGCGGAGGGGTGCGGACCCTGCGGCTGCACTCCACCGTCTAGGCTCTGCGCATGTTCTGGCCGATGCTCGCGATCGCTGTGGGTTTCCTGGGAATCGCCGTACTCGGCGTCCTCGCCGTCCGGGTCTTCCTGGAAGCCGAGCGTCTGGGCAGGCAGGTCACGGATTCCGCACGTCGGATCAACCGCGCGGCAGAAGACCTGGAACGGGCCTCCGCGACCGCGGCGCGTTCTGTCGATGCGCTGTGAGCCGTCCCTGCCGGGCGCTTTGAGTCACTCTGACCTGTCAACTTCCCAGCATCGGCAGGTACGCTGCTGGACGCGGCCCCGAGAACGAGGCGCGGGCCGCAGACCGGGAGTACGCACAGGGATTGCCTCGCGTTCACCCCTGCGCGTTACGATCGCTGTCAGCACGATCCTCGGACAGGTGTCCGACGGGTCGGACGGCAACCCCGCCCCAGCCGCCTCGGTGAGAAGGTAAAGACATATGTTCGGAAGGCTCGGAGCTCCCGAGATCATTCTCATCCTCGTCGTCATCATCCTGCTCTTCGGCGCGAAGAAGCTTCCGGACATGGCTCGCTCCCTGGGCAAGTCCGCCCGCATCCTCAAGAGCGAGGCCAAGGCGATGAAGACCGAGGGCAAGGACGACAGTGCCACCCCGGCAGGTCCGCCGCACGACGACCAGCAGCCCCCGGCCCAGCGCACCATCCAGGCCGCGCCCGGCGATGTGACCAGCTCCCGCCCGGTCACCGAGCCGACGGACACGACCAAGCGCTGACGCAGGGCCGGTGACCTCCGGCCCGCTGCACGAGATGGGAACGTGGGTTGCTCAAGTCTGCCCGCAAGAACGAAGAGAAGGATCCCGAGGGGCGGATGCCCCTCGCGGAGCACCTTCGTGAGCTCCGCAACCGGCTCGCGAAGGCGATGCTGGCCATCGTCCTCGTCACGGTCGTCGCCGCCTTCTTCTACAACGACATCATCAACTTTTTCACCGAGCCGATCCTCAAAGAGGTCGGCTGCTCGAAGTCCTTCGAGGAACTGGCGCAGGCTTCCGACGACAGCAACCCCTGTGCGCGGATCACGATCAACGGTCTGATCACGCCCTTCACCCTGGCGCTGAAGGTGTCCCTCATGGCCGGCGTCGTCCTCGCCTCGCCGGTCTGGCTCTACCAGCTCTGGGCGTTCGTCGCGCCCGGACTGCACAAGGGCGAGAAGAAGTACGCCTATGCGTTCGTCGGGTCCGGTGTCCCGCTGTTCCTCATCGGCGCCTTCTTCGCGTACTCGGTGCTCCCCACCACCGCGAAGGTCCTGATCGAGTTCACGCCCTTCGGTGTGGACAACCTGCTGCCGCTGGACGATCTGCTCGACCTCGTCACGCGCATGGTGGTCGTCTTCGGGCTCTCCTTCGAGCTGCCGCTGCTCTTGGTGATGCTCAACATGACCGGGGCGATCTCCGGAAAGCGCATGGCCGGCTGGTGGCGCGGCATGATCATGGGCATCACGCTGTTCGCCGCGATCGCCACGCCGAGCACGGACCCGCTGACGATGATGGCGCTGGCCGCCCCCATCTGGATCCTGTACTTCTTGGCGACCGGCTTCTCACTGCTGAACGACCGTCGCAGGGCCCGCCGCGAAGCCATGGGCCCGGACGACGACGAGGCCTCCGAACTCGACCTGACGCCCGAGGACATCGGCGAGATCGAATCCGTCTCGGCCAGCCGCGCCCTGCCGGCGCAGACGGACACCGACCGCCAGCGCGATCCCGACCGGGTCAACGGCTACGACGACGTGACCTGACAGACGCACACCGGGACCGGCCCCGCGGGCCTGAGCTGGGTGGATTCCCGGTGGGCGGGGTCGGATCCGGATATTGATCGTCCTGTTGTCAGTGGCTGACGGTACGCTCGAAAGCACGATGACAGAGGATCTCTCACCGGCCGAGCGGTACGAGGCAGCGCGGCAGCGCGCTGTCGAGCAGGCCACCGCACTCGCGTCCTTCCGCGAGATGTACGACTTCGGCCTCGACCCCTTCCAGATCGAGGCCTGCCAGGCGCTCGAGTCGGGCAAGGGTGTGCTGGTGGCCGCGCCCACCGGCTCGGGCAAGACGATCGTGGGCGAGTTCGCCGTCCACCTCGCCCTCCAGCAGGGCAAGAAGTGCTTCTACACCACGCCCATCAAGGCGCTGTCGAACCAGAAGTACACCGATCTGGCGCGTCGTTACGGCGCCGAGAAGGTCGGCCTGCTCACCGGCGACAACAGCGTCAACTCCGACGCCCCGGTGGTCGTGATGACCACCGAGGTGCTCCGCAACATGCTCTACGCGGGCTCGCAGACCCTCCTCGGCCTGGGTTACGTCGTCATGGACGAGGTGCACTACCTCTCGGACCGCTTCCGCGGCGCCGTCTGGGAGGAAGTGATCATCCACCTCCCCGAGTCGGTGACGCTGGTGTCGCTCTCGGCGACGGTGTCGAACGCCGAGGAGTTCGGCGACTGGCTCGACACGGTGCGCGGCGACACCGAAGTGATCGTCTCCGAGCACCGCCCCGTGCCGCTGTTCCAGCACGTACTGGCCGGACGCCGCATCTACGACCTCTTCGAGGAGGGCGAGGGCCACAAGAAGGCCGTCAACCCCGACCTCACCCGCCTGGCCCGCATGGAGGCGACCCGGCCCTCGTACCAGGACCGCAGACGGGGCCGCAATATGCGCGAGGCCGACCGCGAGCGCGAGCGGCGGCAGAGATCGCGCGTATGGACACCGGGCCGCCCCGAAGTCATCGAACGGCTCGACTCCGAAGGGCTGCTGCCCGCCATCACGTTCATCTTCAGCCGCGCCGCCTGCGAGGCCGCCGTCCAGCAGTGCCTGTACGCGGGCCTGAGGCTGAACGACGACGAGTCGCGCCTCAAGGTCCGCGCCCTCGTCGAAGGACGTACGTCCTCCATACCGGCCGAGGACCTCCACGTCCTGGGCTACTACGAGTGGCTGGAAGGCCTGGAGCGCGGCATCGCGGCTCACCACGCGGGCATGCTGCCGACGTTCAAGGAGGTCGTCGAGGAGCTGTTCGTACGCGGCCTGGTCAAGGCCGTGTTCGCCACCGAGACCCTCGCCCTCGGCATCAACATGCCCGCCCGCTCGGTGGTGTTGGAGAAGCTCGTCAAGTGGAACGGCGAGCAGCACGCCGACATCACTCCCGGCGAGTACACCCAGCTGACCGGCCGCGCAGGTCGCCGTGGCATCGATGTCGAGGGCCACGCCGTCGTGCTGTGGCAGCGCGGCATAAGCCCCGAGCATCTCGCGGGCCTCGCGGGCACACGCACGTACCCGCTGCGCTCCAGCTTCAAGCCGTCGTACAACATGGCGGTGAACCTCGTCGAGCAGTTCGGCCGGCACCGCTCGCGCGAACTCCTTGAGACGTCGTTCGCGCAGTTCCAGGCCGACAAGTCGGTCGTGGGGATCTCCCGCCAGGTGCAGCGCAACGAAGAGGGACTTGAGGGCTACAAGGCCTCCATGACCTGCCACTTGGGCGACTTCGACGAGTACGCGCGACTGCGTCGCGAACTCAAGGACCGCGAGACCGAGCTGGCCAAGCAGGGCGCAGCGCAGCGGCGAGCGGAAGCGGCCGTGGCGCTGGAAAAGCTCAAGCCCGGCGATGTGATCCATGTGCCGACCGGCAAGTTCGCGGGTCTTGCGCTGGTGCTGGACCCCGGGCTGTCCGCCGGTCGGTCCAACGGCCACCGCGGCTTCGAGCACCACGACGGGCCGCGGCCCCTGGTCCTCACCGCCGAGCGGCAGGTCAAGCGCCTCGCCTCGATCGACTTCCCGGTGCCCGTCGAGGCGCTGGAGCGGATGCGCATCCCGAAGTCGTTCAACCCGCGCTCGCCGCAGTCACGCCGCGATCTCGCCTCCGCGCTGCGCACCAAGGCCGGACACATCGTTCCCGACCGGCACCACAAGCGGCGCTCCGAGGCCGTCGACGACCGGGAGATCGCCCGGCTGCGCACCGCACTGCGCGCACACCCCTGCCACGGGTGCAATGACCGTGAGGACCACGCCCGTTGGGCCGAGCGCTACCACCGGCTGCTGCGCGACACCTCGCAGCTGGAGCGGCGCATCGAGGGGCGGACGAACACCATCGCCCGTACCTTCGACCGGATCGTCGCGCTGCTGACCGAGCTCGACTATCTGCGCGGCGACGAGGTCACCGAGCACGGCAAGCGGCTCGCCCGGCTCTACGGAGAGCTGGACCTGCTCGCCAGCGAATGCCTGCGCGCCGGCGTCTGGGAAGGCCTCGCGCCGGCCGAACTGGCCGCGTGCGCCTCGGCGTTGGTGTACGAGGCCCGGGTCGGCGACGACGCGCTCGCGCCGAAGCTGCCGTCCGGCAAGGTGAAGGCCGCGCTCGGCGAGATGGTCCGCATCTGGGGTCGTCTGGACGCCCTGGAGGAGGACTTCCGGATCAGCCAGACCGAGGGCGTCGGTCAGCGCGAGCCGGACCTGGGCTTCGCCTGGGCGGCGTACGAGTGGGCCTCCGGCAAGGGGCTCGACGAAGTGCTCCGCGAGGCCGAGATGCCCGCCGGTGACTTTGTGCGCTGGTGCAAGCAGGTCATCGACGTACTCGGCCAGATTTCGGCGGCGGCGCCGGTTTCCGGCACCAAGGGGTCCACCGTGGCGAAGAACGCGCGGAAGGCTGTGGACGGGCTGCTGCGGGGGGTCGTCGCTTACTCGTCGGTGGGGTGAGCGGGCGTTCGTCTGCCGGCACCGGCCGGTTCCCGTGTCAGTCGCCGAGCGACTCCAGGTACGCGCGCCAGCCCCCGTACTCCGTGATGTCCCGCGCATCGTCGAGCGCGCCCGGCTCGCACAGGAATCCCGGTACGTCACTGCCGTCGGCCAGCGTCACCCGGCCCAGCGTCATCGGCCGGGGCAGCGCGGCGGTGAGGCGGCCGAGGCCCTCGGCGGGCAGTCGCCACACCTCGGCCTCGATCGCGGCCCCGTTGGCGCCGACGTGGACCAGGCCCGGCTTGGGCGGGTCGGTGGCCAGGGCGTGCAGCCGGTAGACGGGTGCGGTCTTCGTCGTACGTTCCAACTGGGCGCCCTGGGCGAGGAGTTGGCCGTTCAGGGGCTGGTCCGACAGGTGCGCGCCGAGTACGGCGAGCCGGACGGGCGGCGCTTCCAGGGTTCGGGCGATGCGGACGAGACGTTCGTCGGTGAACGCGGGGCCGATCAGCATGACGCCGAAGGGGAGCCCCGCCACCTGGCCCGCAGGGACGGCGACGGCGGCCAGGTCGAAGAGGTTGGTGGAGTTGGTGAAGCGGCCGAGGCGGGCGTTCGTGCCCAGCGGGTCGGCGGCTACCTCGGCGAGGGTGGGATGGCCGGGCGCGGTCGGCAGGAGCAGGGCGTCCGCGTCGCCGAGTGACTCCAGTGCGCGGGTGCGCAGGGCTGCGAGACGCTCCTGGTCGGCGAAGAGCTGGTGCGCCGGGATGTCCCGGGCGCGGGTGATGATCCCGGCGACCGTGGGATCCAGGCCGTCGCCGCCCTCGGAGAGCAACTTGTCGACAAAACTTCCTACAGCTGTGTAGCGCTCCGCCACGAAGGCTCCTTCGTAGAGCATCGTGGCGGCCGCCGTGAAGGGGGCGAGGTCGATGGTGCGCAACTCGGCGCCTGCGGCCTGTAGTTGGGTCACGGCTGCCTCATATGCCTGTGGCCAGCCCTCGTCCATTTCGCCGAGCTGGTCTCGGGGTGGGACGGCTATGCGCCAGGGGCCCGGGGCGCGCTGGGGGAGTGCGGGGAGTTCTCGGGCGGGTGGGGAGGTCATGTGGGTGAGGGCCTGTTCCGCCTCCGGGAGGGTGCGGGCGAAGACCGTTACGCAGTCCAGGGAGGCGCAGGCCGGGACCACGCCTTGTGTGGGGACGAGGCCTCGGGTGGGTTTCAGGCCGACGATTCCGTTGAACGCGGCGGGGACGCGGCCGCTGCCCGCGGTGTCTGTGCCGAGCGCGAAGTCGACGATGCCGAGCGCTACCGCTACGGCTGAGCCGGAGCTGGAGCCGCCGCTGATTCTTTGCGGGTCGATGGCGTTGCGTACGGCGCCGTGGGGGGAGCGGGTGCCGACGAGGCCTGTGGCGAACTGGTCCAGGTTCGTGGTGCCGAGGGCGATCGCGCCTGCCGCGCGTAGGCGGGCGACCGCCGGGGCGTCGGCCTCCGGCTGGTACGCGTAGGAAGGGCAGCCGGCGGTTGTGGGGAGGCCCGCTACGTCGATGTTGCCCTTCGCTGCGAACAGTTGCCCTGCGAGGGGGAGGTGTTCGCCTGCGGCCACCCGTGCGTCGATTTGACGGGCCTCTGTCTCGACCTCCGCCTTTGGGCGCAGGTCGATCCAGACCTCGGGGCGGTTCACCGTCTTGATGCGGGCGTAGGCCAATTGGACTCGGGTGACGGTGGAGGGCGACATCGGTGCTCCTTGCGCTGGGGTTTCGTTGTCGGGTGCGGCCCGGTGGCCGTCTGTGCCCACCCGTTCCGCTCTGCGGAACGCCTGCCCACAGACGAGCGGGACGCCTGCCCACAGACGAGCGGGACGCCTGCCCACAGACGAGCGGGACGCCCGCCCACAGACCGCCGGGCGGAGTCAGCTCGTGGGCGCCAGCACCAGCAGCGCCGTGCCCGGTTCCACCTGGGCCCCCGGCTTGGTGAGGATCTGTGTCACCACGCCGTCCATCGGCGCGTGCACCCTTGACTCCATCTTCATGGCCTCCAGGGCGAGGAGTGGCTGGCCCATGGTCACCTCGTCGCCCTGGGCGACGTTCAGCTGCCAGACCGACGCGGCGAATTCGGCCTCCACCAGGTGGCCGCCCGGTGGGACCGTCACCTCCGGCCGGGCTGGTGACGGAGCCGAGGCTGTCTCCGCCCTGGTGAACTCGCCCGATGCCTCCCAGGCGTCCCGTTCCGCTGCGAAGGCGGCGCCCTGGCGGGTCCTGAACTCGGCGATCGAGCCGGCGTTCTCGGTCAGGAACGCCTCGTACTCGGCGAGTGAGAAGACGCCCTCCTCGATCTGAGGAACGAAACGGCCCGAGATGATGTCGGCCCGTAGTTCCAGCAGTTCGTCCGGGGTCACCGGGTACCACTTGATGCGGTCGAAGAAGCGCAGCAGCCAGGGGGAGCCGGGTTCGAAGGCGCCGCGTTGCTGCCAGCCGGACCAGACCTGGGTCGTGCGGCCGACGAACTGGTAGCCGCCGGGGCCCTCCATCCCGTAGACGCAGAGGTACGCGCCGCCGATGCCGACCGAGTTCTCGGCGGTCCAGGTGCGGGCCGGGTTGTACTTCGTCGTGACCAGGCGGTGACGGGGATCCAGAGGCGTGGCCACCGGGGCGCCCAGGTACACATCACCCAGGCCGAGGACCAGGTACTCGGAGTCGAAGACCGTCCGGTACACGTCCTCCACCGAGTCCAGGCCGTTGACCCGGCGGATGAACTCGATGTTCCAGGGGCACCAGGGCGCGTCGTCGCGGACGCCCGCCATATAGCGGGCGATCGCCTCGCGGGTCGCCGGGTCGTCCCAGGAGAGGGGGAGGTGGACGGTTCGGGACGGCACGACCAGTTGGTCCGTCGAGGGCAGTGTGGCCACCAACGACCGTACTGCCGTGAGGAGTTGGTGCTGGGGGAGGCGGTGCGGATCCGTCTGGATCTGAAGGGAGCGGATGCCCGGCGTGAGGTCGGTGACTCCCTCGAGGCGGGCCTCCGTCACCGCCTCCATCAGGGCGTGCACCCGCATACGCAGCGCCAGGTCCAGCTGCATGGGCCCGAACTCGACCAGCAGATGGTCGTCGCCGCTGCGGCGGTACGTCACGTCGCCGTCCCGCGCCAGCACGCCACCGTCCACGATCGCGGGCCGCGCCGCACCCTCCCCCACTCTCGGCTCCGCTCGAGCGGGGGGACCCCCATCGTCCACCGGTACAAAGCGCACCGTGTCCCCGGGACGCAGCTGGCCGAGCTTCCAGCGCTCCACGCTGAGGACTGTCGCCGGGCACACGAACCCGCCGAGCGAGGGGCCGTCGGGACCGAGCAGGACCGGCATGTCGCCCGTGTAGTCGACAGCGCCGACCGAGTACGGGGTGTCGTGGATGTTGGACGGGTGCAGGCCCGCCTCGCCGCCATCGGAGCGGGCCCAGCGGGGCTTCGGACCGACCAGCCGTACGCCCGTGCGTGCCGAGTTGAAGTGCACCTTCCAGTCGGCCGCGTAGAAGTCGTGGATGTCCTCCTCGGTGAAGAACTCCGGTGCCGCGTGCGGGCCTTCGAGCGCGCCCACCTGCCATACGGCACTGAACACCGGCCGCTCGCCCTCCGGCACCGCCGCCCCCGAGGACGCGACCGCGCCCCCGTGCAGCACGTCCCCGGTCCGCAGCGCCCGCCCGCCGTGGCCGCCGAACCGGCCCAGCGTGAAGGTCGAGGCGCTCCCCAGGAACGCCGGGACATCCAGGCCGCCCGCGAAGAGTACGTACGTCCGCAGGCCGTGCTCGGCAGGAGTGCCGATCTCCAGTACGCCCCCTGCCGGCACCGTCACCGGCTCCCACTGCGCGACCGCCCCGCCGTCGACCGTCACCGGCGCCGGAGCACCCGTGACACACACCGTCGTCGCGTGCGTGAACCTCAATGACGGTCCCCGCAAGGTGCATTCGAGACCGGGCGCGCCCTCGTCGTTGCCCAGCGCGCGGTTGCCGAGCCGGAACGACAGGTCGTCCATCGGCCCGCACGGCGGCACGCCCACCTGCCAGTAGCCGGTCCGCCCCGGCCAGTCCTGGACCGTCGTCAGCGTCCCGCCGGAGACGACTTCGATACGCGGCGTGGGATCGCTCACGTCGGCGAGCGTCGCTGTCGAGTGCGCCGCCGCCCGGAAGTCGTCCGACGCGAGCGCCGCCCGCACCAGCCCCAGGTTCGTCTCGATGCCGTCGACCCGGGTCCCGGCCAGCGCCTCGTCCAGCCGTGCCAGCGCCTGCGCACGGTCGGAGCCGTACGCGACGAGCTTGGCGAGCAGGGGGTCGTACGACGTGGTGACCTCGGTGCCCGTCTCGACCCAGCCGTCCACCCGTACGTCCGGTGGGAATTCGACCCGGGTCAACAGGCCCGCGCTGGGCCGGTGTTCACGCGAGGGATCCTCGGCATACACGCGGGCCTCGACGGCATGACCGCGTGGCGCCCCAGGGTCTCGTACGACATCGAAGTCCCCGCGCGCCACACGCAGCATCCACGCGACGAGGTCGACCCCGTAGATCTCCTCGGTGACCGGATGCTCCACCTGGAGGCGGGTGTTGACCTCCAGGAAGTACGCCTCCTCGCGCACCGCGTCGTACACGAACTCGACGGTTCCGGCCGAGCGGTAGTCGACCGAGGCGCACAAGTCCCGGGCGGCGGAGGTCAGTTGCTCGCGTACGTGGGCGGGGAGCCCGGGTGCGGGAGCCTCCTCCACCACCTTCTGGTTGCGGCGCTGGAGTGAGCAGTCGCGGTCGCCGAAGGTGACGACGCGGCCGGCGCCGTCGCCGAAGACCTGCACCTCGACATGGCGGGCCTGCTCGACGAGCCGCTCCAGGAACACTCCGGCCAGGGAGAAGGAGGCCGCGGCGACGCGCTGTACCCGGTCCCAGGCCTCGGTCAACTCATCGGCAGAGCGACATGCCGACATACCGATCCCGCCCCCGCCCCCCGTGGCCTTGAGCATCACCGGGTAGCCGATGCGATCCGCGGCCTCCAGAGCCTCGTCCAGCGAGGCGAGCAGTCCCGTGCCCGGAGCGAGCGGCACCCCGGCCGCCTCAGCCGCCGCCCGGGCTGTGTGCTTCGCCCCGAACAGCTCCAGCTGCTCGGGCGTCGGGCCCACGAACACGATCCCCGCCTCCTCGCAGCGCCGCGCGAACGCCGCGTCCTCGGAGAGGAAGCCGTAGCCCGGGTGGATCGCTCCGGCACCCGTGTCCTTCGCCGCCTTCAGGACGAGATCGGCGTCGAGATACGACTCCTTGGCGGGTGCCGGGCCCAGCCGGACGGCTTGGTCGGCCAAGCGCACATGGGGCGCCGAGCGATCGGCGTCGGAGTACACGGCGACCGTACGCAGGCCCAACTCCCGTGCCGTACGCATGATCCGGACCGCGATCTCGCCCCGGTTGGCGACGAGGAGCGTGTCGAAGGCCGTTCCTCCCTCGCTCATCGAGCGCCCGCCTCACCGATGGTCATCTCCACGGCCGTCGGCTCGAAGCCGTTGCAAGGGTTGTTGATCTGCGGGCAGTTGGAGACCAGGACGAGTACGTCGCGCTCGGCGCGCAGCGTCAGCTTCAGGCCCGGGGCGGAGAGACCGTCGACGATGCCGAGGGTGCCGTCCTTCTCGACCGGCACGTTCATGTACCAATTGATGTTCGAGACGAGATCGCGCTTCCCGAGGCCGTACCTGGCGCCCTCCGCGAGGAAGTTGTCGACGCACGCGTGCTGCGACCAGGTGTGGTGGCCGTAACGCAGGGTGTTCGACTCCTTGGAGCAGGCGCCGCCCACCGTGTCGTGCCGGCCGACCTCGTCCTCGACCACGGTCATCAGCGGGGTGTGCTCGTTGGACATGAGCACACTGCCGGTGGTCAGGAAGATGTTGCCCTGGGCGTGGATCGTGTCGGGCGCGCTGTAGCGGACGGCCGTGTCATGGGCGTCGTACGCGAGGAAGTCGACGGCCTGGTTGCCGTGCAGGTCGGTGATGGTGAGCGTCTCGCCGCTCCGCACGATGGCGGACCAGGCGGAGCGGGCCGGGACGACGGTCGTGGCGGCGGTCATGCGAGCCCCCTCGCGGCAAGGAATTCGGCGGTGTTGAGGAAGGCTCGGCGGCCCTCGGGGGAGGCCTCCCACAGCGGGTCGCCGGGCGGCGTGGCTTCGGCGCGCCAGGCCAGCACCTCCAGCGGGGTGCTCGTGTAGTCGGCGCGCGGGTCGGCCGGGTGGGGCACATTGGCCAGCAGCACTGTGGCGTCCTGCTCGGCCCGCAGCGTCACGCTCCCGCCCTCTCCGGCCGAGCCGGTGAAGTCGAGGGAGCCGTCGTCGCGTACCTCCACGCCCTGGAAGAAGGACAGCGACGGCGGGAGATCCCGGGGTGCCAGACCGTTCTTCGCGGCGGCCAGCTTGAACAGCTCACGCCCGGCCGGAGACGCGGACTGCGGCGTCCCGTCCCCGTACCGCTCCGTGTTCCGTACGAGGGTGGAGGTGCCGCACAGCGCGTCGTGCCGCCCGGAGGTGTCGGCGATCACCGAGGCGAGGACGCGGCCCTGGTCGGAGAGGAGCAGCCGGTCCTCGCCGAGGTAGGCGTTCCACTGGACCTTGACCGTGTCCGCCACGTTCAGCCGTTCCCAGGGGCGGTCGGCGGCGAACAGGAGGAGATGCGCGCAGGCATCGCCCCTGAGGTCGGTCAGCCGCAGCTCCGTGCCGCGGGCCAGCACCCTGTGTGTGTAGTTGCCGCCCGCCACCGTCTCCGCCCACACCAGATGGCCCGCCTCGCAGGGCGGCGCGGGCCAGGCGCTCGCCGGGACCACCGGCATCGCCTCGGCGCGGGCGCCTTCCTGGGCGCGGGCGTGCGCCCGGGCTCCGTACGTGGTCGCAGTCGCCATCGCGGGACCTCCGGCTCGGCAGGGGCGGTCATGTCCGTGCGTGATGTCCGTACGTCATGTGGGTACGTCATGTCCGTACGGAATTTCTGTCGCCCGACAGAAATTAGGAGCCGTGCGGGTCGGTGCCGTTGCCCGGGCGTTGCCGCCCCGTTACCGATGTCTCACCGAGATCGCCGTCCGGGGCCGTGTGCGACGATCGAAGACATGGGCACCAGCGGACGACGAGTGGGCAGGCCACGGGCCGAGCGACGACCGGACAGCGGTCTCTCGCCGCGTGACGAACTGCTCGCCGCCGCCGCGGAGTTGTTCACGACGCGTGGGTACGCGGCCACGACCACCCGGGCCGTCGCCGAGCGGGCGGGCATGCGCCAGGCGTCGATGTACCACTACGTCTCCGGCAAGGAGGAGCTGCTCGCCGAGCTCCTGGAGTCCACCGTCACCCCCTCGCTGACCTTCGCCCGGGAGCTCCTCGCCGAGGACATGACTCCGGCCGAGGGCCGGCTGTGGGACCTGTGCCGCACGGACGTCGAGCTGCTCTGCGGGGGTCCGCACAACCTCGGCGGGCTCTATCTGCTGCCCGAGGTGCGCGCCGAACGCTTCGCCGGCTTCCATGCCGTACGGGCCGAACTCAAGGACACCTACCGGCAGTTGATCGCCGCGACCGAGGCGGGCGGCGCGCTCGTCAAGAGTGAGCTGGATCTGCGGACGGACCTGGTGTTCGGGCTCATCGAGGGCGTCATCCTGGTCCACCGCTCCGACCCCGACCGACCCGTCTCGGCCTTCGCCGAAGCCACCGCGGACGCGGCGCTGCGAATCGCGGGAATCTGAGCCGGAATTCGCCTCGGCGAGTCGGGCCTCACCCCTTCTGATGAGGGGTTTTCGTGCGCTCGTGCGCGGTGACGCATCGTGTTCGAATAGTGCCCGAGCGTATAAATGAGGCCGAGCGTACTCCTGCCGCGCGGGCGATTTCAGGCGCTTGCTGAATATGACTTGGCGATGATCTGGTCGGACTAAGCTCGCCCGCAGCGCCCCGAGTTGCGGCGTATTCGTGCGCTTGTTCCCCAATGTTCTGAAGATCCAGAGAACTCCCCCCAGATCCCCAGCCGATTTGTCTTAGAGGGCATACATGGTGAGTGTTCAATCGCCTCCCGTTGGCCGTGAACTTCCTTACGCCCGCGTGCTGTTGCTGCCGGCCATACTGATGGCCGCGGCGTCCGGAGCCGCCGTCGCCCTGGTCGCGGAAGCGGCCCGGGTCGCCGTCGGCTGGTGCGGAGGCATCGCGACGCTCCTGGTGATCGCGACCGCGGCCGAAGCGGTCCGCCGCGGGCGCCTCGTCCGTGCCGTCCGCGCCGAGCTCGCGCGCCGTACGGCCTACTTGGACCGGCGCATCGCCGCCCAGGACGACGAGATCTTCCACCTCGGCAAGGAGCTGCTGCCCGCCGCGCTGTACCGGCTGCGCAGTGGCGATTCCCCCGACGAGGCGATCCGTAAAACCGCCGAGGCGGACCCCGCCGTCCGGGAACTCCCCGAGTCCCAACGCGAGTTGCTGCGCATCCTGCTGTCGATCGTGGACCACGAGGAAGCGATGCGCGACGCTTCGCAGCGCGCCTTCGTCAATATCGCCCGGCGTGTCCAGGCGATCGTCCACCAGCAGAACAAGGAACTGCGCGAGATGGAGGAGGACCACGGGCGCAACCCCGAGGTCTTCGACGACCTGCTGCGCATCGACCACGGCACCGCGCTGATCGGCCGCCTCGCCGACTCCATCGCCGTGCTCGGCGGCTCCCGCCCGGGCCGCGTATGGCCCAAGCCCGTGCCGCTCTACAGCGTGCTGCGCGGTGCCATGTCCCGGATCCTGGAGTACCGGCGCATCGAGCTGCACTCCATCGCCAAGGTCAACGTCAACGGCCCGTCGGTCGAACCGGTCATCCACGCCGCCGCCGAACTCCTCGACAACGCCACGCGCTACTCGCCGCCGCAGACCAAGGTGCACGTCACCGCCGTCGAGGTGCAGACCGGTGTCGCCATCGAGATCGAGGACGCCGGCGTCAGCCTCAGCGAGGATGCGCGCCGCCGGGCCGAGGGCATGCTCGAGAAGGCCCAGATCGGTATCGACCTCAACGACCTCGGCGAGGCGCCGCGGCTCGGCATGGCCGTCGTGGGTCGCCTCACGCAGATGTACAAGATGCAGGTCTCGCTGCGGCAGTCCGCGTACGGCGGGGTGCGCGCCGTGATCGTCGTGCCCCGCGACATGCTCACCGAGGAAACCGACCCCGCCTCCGGCCTCGCCCACGGCATCGGCGCCTCCTCCGTACCCAAGGTGGACTTCGGCGGTGTCGAGGGACCGGAGCGCAAGCCCAAGCGGCGCCGTCCCACCACAGGCCCCCACGTCCCCGACTCGGTGGCCGCGATGGAGGACGACGTCCCCGAGGTGACCGAGTGGACGGCGAACGGTCTGCCGCAGCGCCGCAGCCGGGTCAAGATCCCGTTCAGCCAGCGGGTGGCCGAGGCCCGGGCGGCCGAGGCGGAGGCGGAGGCCGCGCGCAAGGCCGGCCGCCCCGTCATCGACTGGTCCGCCTCCTCCACCGCGGCGCAGCCCGAGCCGAAGAAGGACGAACCCGAACCCGGACTGTGGGTCGAGGCGTTCATGGCCGGCCTGAAGGGCGGAAACGACGACCAGGACGACCAGGACAAGACACCAGGCGCGAAGAACACTCCGGCCCCTGCCGAGGCCGACGACGAGGGGGACCTCAAGTGATCCAGCAGCGAGCCAACTTCGACTGGATGCTCAAGGAGCTGTCCGACGGGGTGCAAGGGACCCGGCAGGTCGTCGTGCTCTCCGCCGACGGCCTGCGCATCGCCCGGTACGGCGGTGATCCCGACGCCGCCGACCGCATCGCCGCGGCCTGCGCCGGACTGCAGAGCCTGGCCGCGGCTGTCGCCACCGAGATCCCGGACACCGACGGCCGGATGCGGATGGTGATCATCGAGATCCACGGCGGCTACTTCTACATGATGGCCGCGGGCCCGGGCGCCTATCTCGCCGTCCTCGCGGACGAGACCGTCGACGCCGGGCTCATGAGCAACCGCATGCGCGACCTCGTCGTACGGATCGGCGCCCACCTGACGAGTCCGCCCCGGCGGAACGGGACGGCCGTATGACTCCTCCGCAACGACGACGGCGCTTCCCCAAGGAACCGCCGGAGCACAGTCCCGAGCAGATCCCGGACCCGGCACAGGTGCCGACGATACGAGAGGGGCAGGGCGAGACGAACCAGCCGGGGAGGCTGTACATCCTCACCGGCCAGGTCGAGGACGGCGATCGTGCCCCGCTCGACCTGGTGACCCTCATCGTGGCGAGTGACGACGCGCCACCGCCCACCGCCCAGCCGGAACAGTCGGCACTGCTCCAGCTCTGCAGGACCCCTCTGTCCGTGGCCGAGCTCTCGGCCTATCTCAATCTGCCGTTCAGCGTGGTGACCGTACTGCTGACGGAGCTGCTGGCGGCCGAACTGGTACAGGCGCGCGCCCCGATCGTCCGCTCGGAGCTGCCCGACCGTTCCCTCCTCGAAGCGGTGATGCATGGACTTCAAAAGCTCTGACACCATCACGGGCCCTCGCGCCGAGGACCATCTTCCGCACACGGCGCAGGCCGCCGTGAAGATCGTGATCGTGGGTGGTTTCGGCGTCGGCAAGACGACCATGGTGGGCTCCGTCAGCGAGATCAGGCCGCTGACCACGGAGGAGACCATGACGCAGGCCGGCGTCGGAGTCGACGACAACTACGGCTCGGAGAGCAAGACGGCCACCACCGTGGCCATGGACTTCGGCCGCATCAGCATCACCGAACAGCTGGTGCTGTACCTGTTCGGCACCCCCGGCCAGGAGCGCTTCTGGTTCCTGTGGAACGGCCTGTTCGAGGGCGCCCTGGGCGCGGTCGTACTGATCGACACCCGGCGCCTGGAAGTCAGCTTCGACGTCATCGGCCGCCTGGAGGAGCGCGGGGTGCCGTTCGTCGTCGCCGTCAACGACTTCCCGGACGCGCCCCGTTACCCCATGGAGGACCTGCGCGCAGCACTCGACCTTCCCGAGGAGATCCCCATCGTGAAGTGCGACGCGCGCCGCAGGGCCTCCAGTCGTGACGTGCTGATGACCCTGATGCGCTTCCTGCACTCGATCGCCATGGCCTCCGCGTCCGCCTGATCTGCCCGTCAACTGCCAAGCCAACGACACCACTTCAGCTTCGAATTCGACCCCAGCTTCGAAAGCGACCACCGTGACGCCTGAACCCCACTCCCGAACCGGTATGGACGACCCCGGTATGTACGACTCCACGCCCGGCCCGCCGCCGGGCTGCCCGGCCCACGGCATGGGCCCCGGCGGACTGCGCCGCCTGTACGGCCCCGAGGCGGAGGACCTGGGGGCCCTGTACGAGAAACTCCGCGCCGAACACGGCAACGTCGCCCCCGCGCTGCTCCACAACGACGTGCCGATCTGGGTGGTGCTCGGCCACACCGAGAACCTGCACATGGTCCGCACCCCCTCGCAGTACACCCGCGACAGCCGCATCTGGAACCCCCTCCGGGACGGCACAGCGGGCCCCGATCACCCGCTCATGCCCCTCTTCGCCTGGCAGCCCATCTGCGCCATGGCCGAGGGCGACGAGCACCTGCGGTTGCGCGGGGCCGTCGTGGGCGCCATGTCGACCATCGACCACCGTGGCATCCGCCGCTCCATCAACCGCTCGACGCAGCGCCTGGTCAACCGCTTCTGCGAGGACGGCAACGCCGACCTGGTCAGCCAGTTCGCCGAGCACCTCCCGATGGCCGTGCTGTGCGAGATCCTCGGCATGCCCGAGGAGTACAACGACCGCATGGTGCACTCCGCCCGCGACATGATCAGGGGCACCGAGACCGCGATCGCCAGCAACGAGTACGTCATGGGCGCCCTGAACCGGCTCACCATCCGCCGTCGTGCCCAGCCCCAGGACGACTTCACCAGCCACCTCATCAGGCATCCGGCAGCGCTCACCGACGACGAGGTGGCGCAGCACCTGCGTCTCGTACTGATCGCCGCGTACGAGGCCACCGCCAACCTCATCTCCAATGTGCTGCGCATGGTGCTCACCGACCCGCGCTTCCGCGCCCAGCTCAACGGCGGCCAGATGACGGTGCCCGAGGCGGTCGAGCAGTCCCTGTGGGACGAGCCGCCGTTCAGCGCCGTCCTGGGCTACTTCGCCAAGCAGGAAACCGAGTTGGGCGGTCAGTGCATCCGCAAGGGCGACGGGCTGCTGCTCGGGATCGCACCCGGCAACGTCGACCCGCGCGTCCGCCCGGACCTCACGGCCAACATGCAGGGCAACCGCTCGCACCTCGCCTTCGGCAGCGGCCCGCACGAATGCCCGGGCCAGGACATCGGCCGCGCCATCGCCGACGTCGGCGTCGACGCGCTCCTGATGCGGCTGCCGGACGTCCGACTCGCCTGCGAGGAACACGAGTTGCGCTGGACCACGTCCATCTCCTCCCGGCACCTGGTGGAGCTCCCGGTGACGTTCATGGCGAAGCCGCCGCAGGACGACACGCAACAGCCCGGCGCACATCCCGCTGACCAGCGGCCGCGTGCGGACTGGCAGGTCACCACACCCGCCCCGCCGTCCGAACCCGCCCCGGCACCGCGGCCTGCGACTCCCCAGCCCGAGTCCGAGGCCGTGGCTCCGCCCGCGGGCCCCGAGCGCCGCCTCGGCGCCTGGCAGCGCTTCGTCCGCTGGTGGCGCGGCTACTGACGAGGCGTCACCGAGCGGCCCAGTTCTCGTACGCGGACCACGCCCCCAGCGTCCGGCCGCTCACGAACGAGTGGCTGCGCCCCGTGACCGGATCGGTGAACTCCAGCACCCGCGCCAGCAGTTGGAGCGGGCGCCGGAAGTCACCGGCCGGTACGGGGCCGGTCACCACCGGGTAGAGGGGATCGCCGAGGATCGGCACACCCAGCGCGTTCATGTGCACCCGCAGCTGGTGGGTCTGACCGGTGCGGGGCAGCAGCCGGTAGCGGGCGCGTCCGTCGCGGTGCCCGACCAGCTCGATCAAGGTCACGGCGTTCGGCTCGCCCGGCACCTCACGGGCGGCCGGCACCCCGCGCTCCTTCTCGATCCGGCTGCGCACGGTGCGCGGCAGCGTCAGCGACTCCCGGTACGGTGCCACCGCCTCGTACTCCTTGCGTACGAGGCGGTCGCGGAACAGCGACTGATACGCGCCGCGTTCCTCGGGCCGCACCGTGAACAGCACCAGCCCGGCCGTGAGCCGGTCGAGCCGGTGCGCGGCCGTGAGTGTGGGAATGCCCAGCTCCCGCCGCAGCCGCGCGAGAGCCGTCTCGGCGACATGACTGCCGCGCGGCGTCGTGGCCAGGAAGTGCGGCTTGTCGACCACGACGATGCGCTCGTCGCGATACACCACATCAAGGCCGAACGGCACCGGCACCTCGTCCGGCAGCTCCCGGTGGAACCACACGAACATCCCCGGCACATACGCCGCGTCGGCCGCCACCGCCCGCCCGTCCGCCCCGACGATCAGCCCCGCGTCGAGCATCCCGTCGATCACCCCGGCCCCCGCCGCGAGCCGCTCCACCAGATGCTCCCGCACGGTGCCCCACGCCCCCTCGACCGGCAACCGCACCCGCACCGGATCCACCCCCTCACGCTGCGGCAGGGGAGCGGGCGGAATCCGTTTCCTACGTCTCACCTGGTCAAGCGTACGCAGCGGCCTCCGCGACCGTCGTACGCGCCTTGTACACCCGATACGCGCCACCGAGGACGAGCGTCACGCCGAGGAACAGCACCGTGAACCACTGGAAGTACCAGTGCCCGCCCGCCGGGTCGTACACCTCCGCGCGGGGCCAGGCGAGGTTGATCGTCATGAACAGGCCGTAGAGCAGGGCGAGTGCGTTGACGGGGACGCCCCAGCGGCCGAGGGAGAAGTACGGGCGGCCCGTTTCGTCAGTGCCTGCGGCTCCTTCGGCGGCGAAGTTGCCACGCAGGCGCTGCCAGAGGAGCGGTCCGGTCACCATCGCGTACGCGAGATAGAGCATCACGATGCAGGTGGTGCCGATGGCGAGGAATGCCTCCGGCGAGGCGAAGTTGAGGAGCAGGAGGGCCGCGGCGAGGACGCCGACGACCAGGGCGGGCGCGCTCGGCATTCCGGTGCGCGGGTTGACCTTCGCGAGCCGTCGGGAGAACGGCAGCTGGCCGTCGCGAGCCATCGAGAACAGCATGCGGCAGGCCGACGTCTGGATCGCGAGGGTCGCCACCGCGATGGCCACCACCACATCGGCGAGCAGCAGCCGGCCCACCCCGTCGCCCAGGCTGCTGGTCAGGACGTAACTCAGGCCCTCGACGCCGAGCCGGCCGTCGGTCAGGCTGGGCGCGGCCAGCAGACCGCCGAGGATGATCAGTCCGCCGAGCAGGCCGGCCGCACCGAGCGCGGTGAGGATCGTACGGGGCGCGGTACGCCGCGGATGATGCGTCTCCTCGCTCATCTCACCCGCGCTGTCGAAGCCGATCATCACGTACGCCGCCGCGAACGAACCCACCAGCAGCGCCCCGAACAGGCCGGACTGGGCGGCCGTTCCGGTGTGGAATGTGATGCCGGGGGAGCGCTCGGAGTGGGTGAGCAGGAGCACGATGATGAGGACGGCGCCGATGATCTCCGCGGTGACGCCTACGCGGTTGATCAGGGACATCACACGGATGTCGATGACGTTCACGAAGGTCGTCAGGACCAGCAGGAGCACGCCGAACAGTGCCGCGTTGGCCGCGCCGCTCGCCGACGTCGGCGCCGGGTCGTCGCCGATCAGCTGGAAGCCGGACCAGATCGCGGGCAGCACCATCTGCAGGGCGAGCGCCGCGGCAGCGACCACCACGATCTGCCCGATCACCATGATCCAGCCGGCGAACCAGCCGAAGGTGAGGTTGGAGAGCCGGGACGACCACTGGTAGATGGCACCGGAGATCGGATAGCGCGCGGCAAGCTCCGCGAAGCACGCGGCCACCAGCAACTGGCCGATCAGCACGGCCGGCCAGGCCCAGAAGAACACCGGGCCGCCGAAGGTGTAGCCGAACGCGAAGAACTGGAAGACGGTCGTCAGCACCGAGATGAAGGAGAACCCGGCGGCGAACGAGGCATAGCGGCCCAGGCTGCGATGCAGCTCCTGGCGGTAGCCGAACTCGGCGAGGGAGCCGTCGCCGGAGGAGTCCGGTGGCTCGGAATGGACGTCGGAGGAGACGGTCGTCGTCACGGCGGCACCTGCCTTGGGCACAGGGGAGCGGAATGGGGAGCGCGGAATTCCTGTCGGGCGACAGAAATTAGGCAGCGGCTGTTTCGCTCGCATGACGCGGCCATGTCTGCCACGGGCCGAAGTCCTCACGCTCTTGCGGGCGGCTCCGAGTCGCTCGTGGGCAGCATTCAGGGCGAAGAGGCTCAACTCAGCTCAAAGCGTGCCTAGTTGTGCTGCGTCGGTGTGCACGATGGTGTCCTGCAAGGGGTGCGGGGCTGTCTCAATTTGCGGCTCCGTCGCGTGGGAGCGACCAGCCACCACGAACCCGTAGCCGAAGACGAACCCGAACACCCACGAACCCACCCCCTCAACCGCCAGAGGCGACCGTCAGCGACAGAAGATCCCGCGCCGGCCCCGCAGGCCGATGCCCCATCGGCCACACCGCGCGAAGCGCCCGGCTGAGGCGCACGTCCGCCACAGGGATCGAGACGAGGCGGCGAGCCGAAAGCTCCTCGCCGAGAGCGAGCTCGCTCAGAACCGCCGGCCCCGCACCGCTCACCGCGGAAGCCTTCACCGCCGTAGTGGACGAGAGCTCGATCAACGGCCGAGCGAGCCCTCCGAGCGCCGCGTCCAGCACCTGACGCGTCCCGGAACCCTTCTCGCGAAGGATCAGCGGCGTCGCCGCCAGCTCCGTCGCCTCGAGCGGCCGACGCCGCCGCGCCCACGGATGCCCGGGCGCCGTCACCACGATCAGCCGGTCGTGGGCGATGACCGCCGAGTCGAGGCCGGTCGGCACGGACAGCCCCTCCACGAAGCCGAGATCGGCCTCGTCGGCGAGAAGCCGCTCGGCCACGACAGCGGAGTTCCCGGCGTGCAACGACACGGCCGTGTCCGGACGCTGGGCGCGCAGCGCGATCAGCCACCCCGGCAGCAGATACTCCGCGATCGTCATGCTCGCGGCCACCCGCAACCTCGAGTCCCGCCGGTCACGCAACGCCTGCGCACCGGCATCGAACGCCTCCGCCGCCTCCACGATCCGCCGCGCCCAGTCCGTCACCAGCGCACCGGCGTCCGTGAGCCGCGACCCCGTGGGCGAACGGTCCACCAGAGCCACGCCCAACTGCCGCTCCATCGACCGGATCCGGCTGCTGGCCGCCGGTTGCGTGATCCCCAACTCCCGCGCCGCCCGCCCCAGACTCCCCAGCCGCGCCACAGCAAGCAGCAACTCCAACGCCCCGAGCTCGGGGACCCGGCGGGCAAGCCCGCCGGCGAACCCGGAAAACTCCTGTTCAGCCGCACTCATAAGCCCACTCTATGTGGGAGCGCCAAGCCCCAAGGGGCTCGCACCTGGCCTCCGGCGGTTGGGCGGGTTGGGTTCGTTGTCTTGTGCGGGTTCGTTGTGGCTGGTCGCGCCGTTCCCCGCGGGGTGCCTCCGGCGGTTGGGCGGTTGGGTTCGTTTTCAGGTGCGGGTGCGTGGTGGCTGGTCGCGCCGTTCCCCGCGCCCCTGGGTGGGTGGTGGGTGCGGGGCCGTGGGCCGGTGCGTCAGCCCGTCGCAGGCCGGGCATACGGCCCTTTGCTGGTACACGGTCCTGGTGGCCTGAGACAGAACCTAAGCGACGGGCATACGACGCACCGGCCCACGGCCCCTCCCGCCGGTGGGAGGGTGCGGGTGCGTTGGGGTGCGGGCTCTTTGGGAACCTGCTCAACCGATGGAGTTGCCAAGCACAGTCGGCGCCGCCACCAACGAAGGGCCGTACCAAGTGAGATGCCGCCCGCTGACCAGCGCGCAGGGCCGGCCCTCGAACGCCTCGGGGCCGTCCTCGGCCGTGAACCGGTACGGCTCGTCCGGCAGCACGACGTACTCCGCGGACCTCAACTCCTCGATGGGCACGCGCGGATAGCGCTCCGGGTGCGTCGCGTACACGTTGTCCACGCCCAGCCGCGCCAGTACGTCACCCGCGAAGGTGTCCCGGCCGAGCACCATCCACGGCCGCCGCCAGATCGGCACGACCGCACGGAGGCGGTGCTCCGGCACCGGCAGGTCCGCCCAGACCGCCTCCGCCTCGTCCAGCCACCGGGGCCGACCCCGAACCCCGCATGCCCCAAGCACCCGCTCCAGCTCACGAAACGCCTGCGGCACATCCCGCACCTCGGTCACCAGCACCTCGAGCCCCGCTTCCCGCAGGGCGGTCAGATCCGGCTCTCGGTTCTCCTCCTCGTTGGCGATCACGAGGTCGGGCGCGAGCCGCACGATCCGCTCGACGTCGGGGTTCTTCGTGCCCCCGATCCGTACGACATCGAGATCGACGGGGTGAGCGCACCAGTCCGTCGCCCCGGCCAGCACGCCCGGCGCAGTCACGGCCACGGCCTCCGTGAGGGATGGCACAAGGGACACCACCCTCACCGCTGTGCGTCCTCCGCCGCCTCGATGTGGTCCGCGACCGCCACGACCAGTACGCGGGTGTCCGGCACGGTCGCCCGCCACCGGTGCCGTACGCCACCGGTCATGTACAGCGTGTCGCCGCGCCCCAGCCGGTACGCGCGGCCCTCCGCCTCGACCTCGACGGCGCCGTCCGCGACGTACATCAACTCGTCGTTGCGGTGCTGGAATTCGCGGCCCGCGTCGTGGTCACCGCTGAACTCCATGGCGTGCAACTGGTGGTGACCGCGCACCAGGGGGCGCACGAGGGGCTCGTGGGTGAACTCGGAGTCGTCGGCGCGCACCACGTCTACGCTGCGCGCCGGGTCGGCGGCGGCGAGGAGTTCGACGCAGGTCGTCCCGAGGGCGTCGGCGACGCGCTGGAGGGAGCGCATGCTGGGCCGGGCCCGTTCGTTCTCGACCTGGCTCAGGAACGGTACCGACAGTCCGCTGCGCTCAGCGACGACGGCGAGGGTGAGCTCCAGTGCCCGGCGCCGCCGCCGGACGGCCGCGCCCACCCGAAGGGCATCTTTGTTGTCGTCCATCGCTTCGGCTCCCTCCTGTGCGTCGTCGGTGCGGACGGCTCGGTGACGGCCCGGTCTTCGTACATACGAGGTACTACGTACGAGGGACGTACGAGCCAATGTCTCCCGATGTTTTGTTTGCACCCTACGCACGTTCGGCAAACCGTTTCATGCGCCCGTCACAAGGCCGTAAACAAAGGGGTGGGCTTTCGCCGCACCGGAACCGCACGGTCCCGGCGGGCGAAGCCCACCCCTCGGCCGACTGCTGCCGTACTACCGCATGGCTACGGAGTCATCCGGCTCACCATGTCCGGGTGCTCCTTCAGCCACGCGGCGACGGCCTCCTCCTCGTTGCCCTGGCCGCGGTCCTTGATCTCGGCCTCCAGGGTGCCGAGTTCCTCCTCGCTCATCTTGAAGTTCTTGATCCACTTCGTGAGCTGCGGGTACTGGTCCGGGAACGCCTTGTTGGTGATCGTACGGATCGTGTTCCCCTCACCGAACAGCTTCTTCTCGTCCGACAGCTTGGTCAGCTCGTACTCGCTGTAGGCCCAGTGCGGGGACCACAGGACGGCGATGATCGGCTCCTTCTTGGCGTACGCGCGCTTCAGCTCGGCCAGCATGGCGGGCGTGGAGCCGTCGACGACCTCGTACTCCTTGTCCAGGCCGTAGCCCGGCAGGACGTCCTTCTTGAGCAGGTTCATCTCGCCGGTGCCCGGCTCGATGCCGATGATCTTGCCGCCGAAGGTGTCCGCCTTGCCCTTGAGGTCCGCCAGGGACTTGACGTCCTTCACGTACGAGGGCACGGCGAGCTCCAGCGAGGTCGGCTGGTACCAGGTGCCCAGGTCTCTCAGGTTGGCCTTGTACTTGTCCCAGTAGTTCGCCTGGGCGTACGGCAGCCACGCGTCGAAGTTGACGTCGATGTCGCCGGTGGACAGGCCCGTGTAGACCGGGCCGACGTCCATCTGCTTGAGGTTCAGCGTGTAGCCGCGGCGGGCCAGGACGTTCTTCCACAGGTAGGTGACGGCGACGTTCTCGTCCCAGGGGAAGAAGGCGACGTCCACCGGACGCTTCGCCTCCGCCAGGTCGCCGCCCGTGGAGTTCTCGACCGGGGCCAGCTTGTCGACGACGCCGGGATTCGACTTCAGCCAGGCCTTCACGGCCTGCGGCTGCTTGCCCTCGCCCGCCTTGTTGATCTCCGCCTCGAGGCTGGTGAGCTGCTTCTCGGTCATCTTGAAGTTCTTCAGCCACTGGCCGACGACCGGGTTGTCCTCGGTGAAGCCCTTGCGGGAGACCGTGTGCACCCCGTCGCCCTTGCCCCAGGCGCCCTTCGGGTCCTTGAGCTTCGTCAGCTTGTAGTCGTTGTACGCCCAGTGCGGCGACCACAGCGTGACGACGATGGGCTCCTGCTTGGCGTACGCGCGCTTCAGCTCGGCCAGCATGGCGGGCGTGGAGCTGTCGACGACCTTGTACTCCTTGTCGAGGCCGTAATCCTTGAGGACCTTGCTCTTGAGCAGGCTCATCATTCCGGCGCTGGACTCGATGCCGGTGATCTTGCCGCCGAATTCCGAGGCCTTGCCCTTGAGGTCCTCCATGGAGTCGATGCCCTTCATGTAGGAGGGCACGCTCAGCTCCAGGGACGTCGGTCCGTACCAGGAGCCCAGGTCTTCGAGCTCCTTGCCGTACTTCGTCCAGTACTGCTCGTGGGTGGTCGGCAGCCAGGCGTCCGTCTGGAAGTCGATGTCGCCGCCGGCGAGCGAGGTATACATCGGGCCGGCCTCGAGCTGCTTCGTCTCGACCTGGTAGCCGCGTTCCTGAAGGATCTCCTTCCACAGGAAGGTGGAGGCGACGCCCTCGTCCCACGGAATATAGCCAATGGTGATCTTCTTGCCCTGGCCGACGTTCGACGAGTCGGCGGCGGTGGTCTCGGAGTTCGTACCGCCGAAGACGCCCATGCCGCCCGCGACCAGAGCGAGCACGACGACACCGATCATGGCCACGGCGGGCCGGGGACGGTAGGACCAGATATTCAGGCCCTGCGCGGCGCGCAGCCTGGCGAGGGCGCGGCGGCCTAGCGGCGAGACCTGGGTGCCCAGCGAACTGGTCATACGGTCCAGGTAGATCGCCAGGATGACGATGGCGACTCCGGCCTCGGAGCCCAGACCGACGTTCAGCTGGCCGAGGGCCTCGTTCACGTCGCCGCCGAGTCCGCCGGCGCCGACCATGCCCGCGATGGCGGCCATGGACAGGCCCAGCATGATGACCTGGTTGACGCCGGCCATGACCGTGGGCAGCGCCAGCGGCAACTGGATACGCAGCAGGGTGTTGCCGGGGGTGGTGCCGAACGCGTCGGCGGCCTCGACCAGTTCCTTGTCGACCTGGCGGATGCCCAGCTCCGTCATCCGGACGCCGGGCGCCAGCGCGAAGATCATGGTGGCCACGATGCCCGCGGGGGCGCCGGTGCCGAAGAACAGGATCGCCGGGATGAGGTAGATCATCGCGGGCAGCGTCTGCATGAAGTCGAGCACCGGCCGGACCGTGTTGCTCACCCGGTCGGAGCGCGCCGCCCAGATGCCCACGGGTACCGCGATGGCGAGCGCGATGATCGTCGCCACGAGGACGAGCGACAGGGTCACCATCGCGTTCTCCCACAGTTCGAGGGAGTCGATGAAGGCGAATCCCACGAAGGTGAGGACACCGGCGGACGTGCCGCGCAGCCAGAACGCGATCACGGCGAAGATGCCCGCGAGGAGGAGCGGCTCCGGGGCCTGCAGGACGGCGTTGATTCCGTCGTACGTGCCCTCGAAGACGGTCTTGAAGAAGTCGAAGAGCCACGCCATGTGCTCGAGCAGCCAGTCGACCGTGTCGTTGACCCAGTCGCCGAAGGGGATCCTAGGCACCGGTCTTCACCACCTTGACAACCTTGTCACGCGGTGCGTCACAGGGCCTGGGCTCGCCCTGTTCGTCCCCGAGGAAGCCGATCAGCCGCTGCCGCGGTACGACTCCGACGAGCTTCTGCTTCTTGTCGAGCACCGCGACCGAGTGCGAGACGCGGGCGCTGATCGCGCAGAGGTCCACGAAGGAGCTGTCGGGCCGCGCGGTCTCGCAGCCGCAGTCCGCCTCGTCGCCCCGTACGTTCGTGTCCATGACGGCGTCGGCCGTGAGCACCCGGGAGCGGTCGACGTCCTTGGTGAAGGAGGCGACGTAATCGTTTGCGGGGCGGACCAGGATGTCCTCGGCGGTGCCGATCTGGACGATGCGGCCGTCGCGCATCACGGCGATACGGTCGCCCAGGCGCATGGCCTCGTTGAGGTCGTGGGTGATGAAGACGATGGTCTTCTTGAGCTTCTTCTGGAGCTCGATCAGCTGGTCCTGCATATCGCGGCGGATCAGCGGGTCGAGGGCGCTGAAGGACTCGTCCATCAGGAGCAGGTCGGCGTCGGTGGCCAGGGCCCGGGCCAGGCCCACGCGCTGCTGCATACCGCCGGACAGTTCGTCGGGCCAGGACTTCTCCCAGCCGCCCAGTCCGCACATGGCGAGGGCGTCGGTGGCGCGCATCTCGCGCTCGGCGCGCGGTACGCCCTGCACCTCCAGGCCGTACGCGGCGTTCTCGAGGACGCTGCGGTGCGGGAACAGCGCGAAGTGCTGGAAGACCATGCTGATCTTCTTCGAGCGGACCTCGCGCATCTCTCGGTCGCTCAGCGCGGTCAGGTCCTGACCGTCGAAGAGCACCTCTCCCGCGGTGGGCTCCAGCAGTCCGTTGAGCATGCGCAGCAGCGTGGACTTGCCGGACCCGGACAGACCCATGACGACGAAGGTCTGGCCCGGTTCGACCGTGAAGGACGCGTCGATCACCGCGGCGGTGGAGCCGTCGGCACGCAGTTCCTCACGGTCACCGCCCTTGTGGAGTCGCTCGACCGCTTTCTCGGGTCGTCGGCCGAACACCTTGTAAAGGTGCTCGGCTTGCAGCCTGGATGACACTTGTACCTCTCAAGTCGAACGAAGACGGCCCGCCTCCCCCGCCGGCGGGCCGTGGAGCGACGCGGGTTCCGCCCGCTCGGCCGGTCTCCTTTGTTCCCTGTTTGTCAGGTGTGGTTGAAAATGGGACCGGCTTCGCTCCGGATCGGCACCTGCCCCCACTTGTCTGGACCAAACGCA
This sequence comes from Streptomyces pseudoechinosporeus, assembly GCF_054783935.1. NCBI lineage: Bacteria > Bacillati > Actinomycetota > Actinomycetes > Kitasatosporales > Streptomycetaceae > Streptomyces > Streptomyces pseudoechinosporeus. Next base: position 311,773 of record NZ_BAAGPS010000001.1, on the reverse strand, counting down.
AGAGTGCCCCAGTTCACAGGGTGTTTACGTTTGACGAGTAGCGGTGTTCCATTTCGCCGACAGCCCGCTCCGGACAGTGACTGTCAGTGCCGTACGGCATGATGCTTGGCGTGACGCAGCAGACGCAGCCTTCTCGCCGAATCATGCTTCTCGACAGCGCTTCGCTGTACTTCCGCGCCTATTTCGGAGTCCCGGATTCCGTGAAGGCCTCGGACGGCACACCGGTGAACGCGGTGCGGGGACTGCTCGAATTCATCGACCGGCTCGTGCGGGACCGCCACCCGGACGATCTCGTGGCGTGCATGGACGCGGACTGGCGGCCTCAGTGGCGCGTCGACCTGATCCCCTCCTACAAGGCGCACCGCGTCGCGGAGGAGCGCGAGGCGGGCCCGGACGAGGAGGAGGTGCCCGACACTCTCTCGCCCCAGGTGCCCATCATCGAGGAGGTCCTGGACGCGCTGGGCATCGCCCGCGTGGGGGTCGAGGGGTATGAGGCGGACGATGTGATCGGCACGTTCACGGCCCGCGCCGCAGGCCCGGTCGACATCGTCACCGGCGACCGCGACCTGTTCCAACTGGTCGACGACAAGCGGCAGGTGCGGGTGCTGTATCCGCTCAAGGGCGTGGGCAGTATGCAGCTCACGGACGAGGCGCTGCTGCGCGAGAAGTACGGGGTGGACGGTCCGGGGTACGCGGATCTGGCGCTGCTGCGCGGCGACCCCAGCGACGGGCTGCCGGGGGTGCCGGGCATCGGCGAGAAGACGGCCGCCAAGCTGCTGGCCGAGTTCGGCGACCTGGCCGGGATCATGGCGGCGGTCGACGACCCGAAGGCGAAGCTCACGCCCTCGCAGCGCAAACGCCTCGACGAGGCGCGGCCGTACGTGGCTGTCGCGCCCAAGGTCGTCAAGGTGGCCGACGACGTACCACTGCCGGTGGTGGACACGGCACTGCCGAATGCGCCCCGCGACCCGGCGGCCCTGGAGGAGCTCGCGGTGCGCTGGGGGCTGGGCGGCTCACTGCAGAGGCTGCTGGTGACGCTCGGAACGTGAGCCGTAACAGCGTGCACTTCACCCTGTCGGGCCAGGCTTGCGCCATTTCTAAAGATGTGGTCATCAACACCCCAAGCGTGGTCATCGACTTATGGAGCGCGAGGTGTTAACTAGAGGGAGGTGCTAACTTAGGTAAGCCTTAGTACATTTCGGGAGGCCGTCATGGCAGAGCGTCCGGCACGCAGGGTTCCGAAGCCCCACTCCGCGCGGGTGGTCCGCACGGAGCGGCTCACCCCGCACATGCAGCGCGTGGTTCTCGGCGGCGAAGGCCTCGCCGAGTTCTCCGCGGGCAGCAGCACCGATCACTACGTCAAGCTGTTGTTCGGGGCGGAGGGTGTGACGTATCCGGAGCCCTTCGACATGGCCCGGATCCGCGAGGAGTTCCCGCGCGAGCAGTGGCCCGTGACGCGTACGTACACGGTGCGTGCCTGGGACCCCGAGCTGCGGGAGCTGACGCTCGACTTCGTGATCCATGGCGACGAGGGTCTCGCCGGGCCGTGGGCCATGCGGGTCCAGCAGGGCGAGATCGTACGGTTCCTGGGACCCGGCGGGGCGTACGCGCCCGATGCCGACGCCGACTGGCATCTGCTGGCCGGGGACGAGAGCGCGCTGCCCGCCATCGCCGCCTCCCTGGAGGCGATGCCCGACGGCGCCAAGGTGTACGCCTTCGTCGAGATCGAGGGCCCGGACGAGGAGCAGAAGATCGCCTCCGACGTGGAGGTCGTCTGGCTGCACCGCGGCGACCGGCCGATCGGCGAGGCGCTGGTCGAGGCCGTACGGGCGCTGGAGTTTCCGGAGGGCCGGGTATGCGCCTTCGTGCACGGCGAGGCGGGCTTCGTGAAGGAGCTGCGCCGACTGCTGCGCGTCGAGCGCCAGATCCCGCGCGAGGACCTGTCGATCTCTGGTTACTGGCGCCTCGGCCACAACGAGGACGGCTGGCAGGCGGCCAAGCGGGACTGGAAGGCGCAGGTGGAAGCGGAACAGGAGACTGCCGGGTCGGCAGCCTCCTGAGTTTCCGTCGTACGTGAGCTTCGGCCATGGCTCTTGGACAGGTCCCGCTGGACCGAGCATTCCAATGGAGGCACCCGGTCAGATGCAGGCGCGGATCAGCCCCTCCATCACCCGAACGTCGTCCCCCATCTCCGGATGCCACTGAACCCCCAACACCCAGCCCGGACCCGAGAGTTCCAGCGCCTCCACCGTTCCGTCCGGTGCGTGGGCCGAAGCCGTGAGGCCGGAGCCGAGGTGGTCCACGGACTGGTGGTGGTAGGTGGGGACTGAGGTCTCCTCGGGCACCAGGCCGGCGTAGAGGGTGCCAGGGACCGGCTTCACGGTGTGGTGGCCGAAGACGCCCACGACCTCGGCATGCCCCTCGATGTGCTGCACGAGCGTCCCCCCGAGGGCGACGTTCAGAAGCTGCATCCCGCGGCAGATCCCCAGCAGCGGAGTGCCGGAGGCCAACGCTGCGTCGATCAGGGCGAGTTCCCAGCTGTCCCGCTCGCGGGCCTCGGGCCCCGTACGAGGCCCGCGCACGGCGCCGTACCGTGCCGGATCCACATCCGGGCCGCCCGCGATCACCAGCCCGTCGAGCCGGGCCACGGCCGCGGCGGCGTACGCGGGATCGTCAGGGGGCAGCATCGCGGCCAGCCCGCCCGCGTCCCGCACCAGCCGCGGGTACCCGACGGGCAGCAGCGCCGCCTCCAGCTCCCACACACCCCAGCGCGCGGACTCCAGATACGTACTGACTCCGATCAGCGGCCTGCCGCCCACCATGAACCCCTTTTCGTGCTCTCCTGGATCAGTTCCGCTCCAACTCTGCCTCGGCGGCCGCCAGCGCCGCGAATTCCTCCTCCGGTGCCTTCGCCACCAGATGCTTGCGGCTGTAGAGGCCGAAGTAGGCGACCGCCACCACGTAGACCGCGAGCGCGATGACCGCCGCCGTCACGTCCACCAGGAACGTCGCCACCAGCGCGGAACACGCCAGCACCAGCGCCACCGAGGACGTCAGCACACCGCCCGGCGTACGGTACGGCCGCTCGAGGTCCGGTTCGCGGCGGCGCAGCACGATGTGCGAGAGCGACATCAACGCGTACGAGATGGTGGCGCCGAAGACCGCCACGTTCAGCATGCGCGCGCCGTTGCCCGTGGCCGCGGCCAGTGCGAAGCCGATCGCGCCCGGCACCAGCAGGCCCAGGTAGGGGGCCTTACGGCTGCTCGTCAGGGACAGGAAGCGGGGCAGGTAGCCGGCCCGCGAGAGCGCGAAGAGCTGACGCGAGCCGGCGTAGATCAGGGAGAAGAACGACGCGACCAGGCCCGCGAGACCCGCGTAGTTGACGATCCGGCTCAGCGTCGTCGCCTCACCGTCGGGCTGGAGCGCTTCGACGAGTGGGTTACCCGCTTCCTGGATGGCGTCCGAGCCGCGCGCCCCGGCGGAGGCGAAGAAGGTGAGCAGTGCCAGGACCACCAGGATGGCCATCGACCAGCGGATCGCCTTCGGCAGCGTACGCGCCGGGTCCTTGGTCTCCTCGGCCGCGAGCGGCACGCCCTCGACCCCCAGGAAGAACCACATGCCGAACGGGAAGGCGGCCCAGATGCCCAGCAGCCCCATGGGCAGCCAGGAGCTGGACCCGAAGGCACTCTCGTCCACCGCGATGTCGTCGAGATTCGAGGCGTCGAAGTCCGGGAACGCGCCGACCGCGAACACCAGCAGTGCCACCACCGCGATCCCCGTGACGACGAAGCTGAAGCGCAGCGCCTCACCGACGCCCCACAGGTGGATGCCGATGAAGATCACGAAGCAGGCCAGGTACACCGGCCAGCCGGAGGTGAGCCCGAACAGGCCCAGCGACTCGACGTAGTCGCCGATGAAGATGGAGATGGCGGCGGGCGCGAGGATGTACTCGATGAGGATCGCCGTGCCGGTCAGGAAACCGCCCCAGGGCCCGAGGGCCCGGCGCGCGAAGCCGTAGCCGCCGCCCGCCGTGGGCAGGATGGAGGACAGCTCGGCGAGCGCGAAGACCATGCACGTGTACATCAGGCCCATGAGGACCATGGCGATCCCGAGGCCGCCGAAGCCGCCCTCAGCGAGTCCGAAGTTCCAGCCGGAGTAGTCGCCGGAGACGACGTACGCGACACCGAGTCCGGTGAGCAGCAGCCAGCCGGCGCTGCCCCGGCGCAGGGTCCTGCGCTCCAGATAGTCGTCCGCCTCCGAGGTGGCGGGTGGTTTGGTGGAATCGAGGGACATGGGCGGACTCCCCACAGGGCGGCGGACGCTCGGGCGGAAGGGGGCCCCGGGGGCAGAGGAAAGACCCCGGCAGCGGTGGGACACACAATGGAACGGATCCACACCTTTGCGGGCGGCGGGGCCAGAAAGCAATAGCTGTGCGTTACGAGCCCGTTAATCGGTCTCGCGCCGGGAGGCCGTGGTGCGCGGCATGGGTCCCGAAGCCGCGTCACCGGCGTCGGCCCTGGCGTTCAGGTGGCGCGTCACGTGAGGAAGCCGCGCAGCAGGGCCGCCGTGCCCGCGCAGTGCTCGCGCATCATCTCCCGCGCACCGTCCGCGTCCCCGTCGAGCACCGCCTCGACGATCGCGGTGTGCTGCTGCTGGGAATGCTCCAGGTTCCGTACCAGGAGCGGGATGCAGTCGAGGAGGTCGTTCACGGTCGCGCGTACGGCCGCGTACTGGGCGGTGAGGCTCGGGGAGCCGCACAGTTCGGTGAGCGTGAGGTGGAGGAGCGTGTCGAGGCGCCGGTACTCCGCGAGCGGCGCGTCATGGGTGCGGGCGAGGGCGTCACGCAGGCGCGCGGACTGGTCGGCGGACAGGCCATGGGTCGCGCAGAGGCCGGCCGCGCCCACCTCCAGGACCTCGCGGAAGCGCAGTACGTCCTCGATGTCCACGCCCTCGACCCGGCGGCGCAACTCGGCCTCGCCGGGCGCCTCGGCCCTGGGCCGGACGAACGTGCCGCCGTACCGCCCGCGCCGCGACTCGACAAGGCCCTGGTCCTGGAGCACCTTCAGCACCTCGCGCAGCGTCACCCGGCTGATCCCGAGCCGCTCCGCCAACTCCCGCTCGGCGGGCAGCCGTTCACCACCGGGCACCAGGCCGAGCCGGACCACCTGGAGGATCTGCTCCAGTGCCTCCTCGAAGCCGTTGCCCGCGCGGACCGGCCGCAGGACGGGTGCCAGCTGATCGCTCGGCCGGTCGTTCACGCCGTGCGCATCCGGCTGCGTCATATGGCCGTGCCCCCTTCCCAAGCAATGGTTCTCGGCAATACCTTATGGCTCTCGGCCGACCGAAGGAGGCCTTTCCCGTGGCCCATCGCACACCACCCCTCAGCGTCGAGGAGTTGCACGCGCTTGTCGCGAGTGGCGAGATCGACACTGTCGTCCTGGCCTTCCCGGACATGCAGGGGCGACTTCAGGGCAAGCGGTTCGCCGCGCGCTTCTTCCTGGACGATGTCCTCCAGCACGGTACGGAGGGATGCAACTACCTCCTCGCGGTCGACACCGAGATGAACACGGTCGACGGGTACGAGATGTCCTCCTGGGACCGCGGCTACGGCGACTTCGCCATGCGTCCGGATCTCAGTACGTTGCGCAAGGTGCCGTGGAACGCCGGTACGGCCATGCTCATCGCCGACCTGGCCTGGAACAACGACGCACCCGTCGTCGCCGCGCCCCGCCAGATCCTCCGCCGCCAGCTGGAGCGCCTCGCCGAGCTCGGCTACACCGCGCAGGTCGGCACCGAGCTGGAGTTCATCGTCTTCAAGGACACCTACGAACAGGCCTGGGACGCCAACTACCGGGGGCTGACCCCGGCGAACCAGTACAACATCGACTACTCGGTGCTGGGCACGGGCCGTATCGAGCCCCTGCTGCGGCGTATTCGCAATGAGATGCAAGCCGCCGGGCTGATCGTCGAGTCCGCCAAGGGCGAGTGCAATCCCGGGCAGCACGAGATCGCGTTCAAGTACGACGAGGCCCTGGTCACCTGCGATCAGCACGCCATCTACAAGACGGGCGCCAAGGAGATCGCCGCACAGGAGGGCGTCTCGCTCACCTTCATGGCGAAGTACAACGAGCGCGAGGGCAACTCCTGCCACATCCACCTCTCGCTCGCCGACAAGGACGGCCGCAACGCCATGGCCGGCGACGGGCCCGGCGGCATGTCCGACGTGATGCGGCACTTCCTCGCCGGACAACTGGCCGCACTCAGGGACTTCTCCCTGCTGTACGCGCCCAACATCAACTCGTACAAGAGATTCCAGCCCGGCTCCTTCGCGCCGACCGCCGCCGCCTGGGGCTACGACAACCGCACCTGCTCCCTGCGTGTGGTCGGCCACGGCCGCTCGATGCGCTTCGAGAACCGGCTGCCCGGCGGCGACGTCAATCCGTACCTGGCCGTCGCGGGACTCGTCGCGGCCGGTCTGTACGGCATCGAGCAGAAACTGGAGCTGCCGGAGGCGTGCGCCGGGAACGCGTACACCGGCGAGTACGAGCACGTCCCCACCACCCTGCACGAGGCCGCCGAGCTCTGGGAGAACAGCCCCATCGCCAAGGCCGCCTTCGGGGACGAGGTCGTCGCCCACTACCGCAACATGGCCCGCGTCGAACTCCAGGCCTTCGACGCCGCGGTGACCGACTGGGAGCTGCGCCGCTCCTTCGAACGCATGTGAGAGGTCTGTCCGTGTCGTACGAGCATGAGCTCCAGGTCCTCAATCCGGCGACGGAGGAGGTCATCGCCACCGTCCCGGCCGCCGGCGCCGAGGACGTCGACTCCGCCGTCGTACGGGCGGCAAAGGCGCAGTCCCGGTGGGCCGCCCTCGCACCGGGCGAGCGGGCCCGGCTGCTGCGCCGCTTCGCCGTCGCCGTCGACGAACACCTCGAGGAACTCGCCCAGTTGGAGGTGCGGGAGGCCGGGCACACCATCGGCAACGCCCGCTGGGAAGCCGGCAACGTACGCGATCTGCTCGACTACGCCGCCGGGGGAGTGGAGCGGCTGACCGGGCGGCAGATCCCCGTCGCCGGCGGGCTCGACGTCACGATCCTCGAACCCCTCGGGGTCGTGGGCGTGATCGCGCCCTGGAACTTCCCGATGCCCATCGCGGCCTGGGGCACCGCTCCCGCGCTCGCGGCGGGCAACGCCGTCATCCTCAAGCCCGCCGAGACGACCCCGCTGACGGCGCTGCGGCTGGCCGAACTCGCCCTGGAGGCCGGGCTTCCCGAGGGGCTTTTCCAGGTACTCCCGGGCGTGGGTTCCGTCGCGGGCAACGCGCTCGTCGAGCATCTCGGAGTCGCGAAAATCGTCTTCACCGGGTCAACGGCCGTGGGCAAACAGGTGTTGGCCAAGGGCTCGGCGCTCCTGAAGCCCGTCACCCTCGAACTCGGTGGCAAGAGCCCCAACATCGTCTTCGCCGACTCCGACATCGAAGCCGCCGCCGCGGCCACCCCCATGTCCTTCCTCGACAACTCCGGCCAGGACTGCTGCGCCCGCACCCGCATCCTCGTCCAGCGCACGGCGTACGACCGCTTCCTCGAACTCCTCGCCCCCGCCGTCGAGTCCGTCCTCGTCGGCGACCCGGCCGACGAGAAGACCACGATGGGCCCGCTGATCTCCAAGGCCCAGCTGGAGCGCGTACGTTCATACGTCGCCGACGATCTGCGAGGCATCCGCGGCAGCGCCCCCGAAGGCCCCGGCTTCTGGTTCCCGCCCACCGTCCTGACCGGAATCGAGCCCCACGCGCGCGTGGCCGTCGAGGAGGTCTTCGGACCGGTCGCCGTCGTGCTGCCCTTCGAGGACGAGGCGGACGCGATCCGGCTCGCCAACGCCACCGAGTACGGACTCTCCGGCTCCATCTGGACCCGGGACGTCGGCCGGGCGCTGCGCGTGTCCCAGGCCGTACGCGCCGGGAACCTGTCCGTCAACTCCCATGCCAGCGTCCGCTATTGGACCCCGTTCGGCGGCTACAAGCAGTCCGGGCTCGGCCGCGAGCTCGGCCCGGACGCGCTCACCGCCTTCACCGAGACCAAGAACGTCTTCATCAGCACGGAGGGCCCCGCACAGTGACTGACGAAACCATCTGCCGCCGCCTCGTTGGCCGCACCGCCGTCATCACCGGTGCCGGCAGCGGCATCGGCCTCGCCACCGCGCGCCGCCTCGCCTCCGAGGGCGCCCATGTCGTCTGCGGAGACGTGGACGAGCAGCGCGGCAAGGGGGCCGCCGAGGAGGTGGGCGGGATCTTCGTGAAGGTCGACGTCACCGACCCCGAGCAGGTCGAGGCGCTGTTCAGGACGGCGTACGAGACGTATGGCTCGGTCGACATCGCCTTCAACAACGCGGGCATCTCGCCGCCCGACGACGACTCCATCCTGGAGACGGGCCTCGAGGCCTGGAAGCGGGTCCAGGAGGTCAACCTCACCTCCGTGTACCTGTGCTGCAAGGCCGCGATCCCCTACATGCGGCGCCAGGGCAAGGGTTCCATCATCAACACGGCGTCGTTCGTGGCCCGGATGGGTGCGGCGACCTCCCAGATCTCGTACACCGCCTCCAAGGGCGGCGTCCTCGCCATGTCCCGCGAACTGGGCGTGCAGTTCGCCCGCGAGGGCATCCGCGTCAACGCCCTGTGCCCCGGGCCGGTCAACACCCCGCTCCTGCAGGAGCTGTTCGCCAAGGACCCGGAGCGGGCCGCGCGCCGTCTCGTGCACATCCCGGTCGGACGGTTCGCGGAGGCCGAGGAGCTCGCCGCTGCGGTCGCCTTCCTCGCCAGCGACGACTCGTCCTTCGTGAACGCCACCGACTTCCTGGTGGACGGCGGGATCGCGGGGGCGTATGTCACGCCTATGTAGACGGCCGTGTACTGACGGTGGAGGGGCGCTTACAGTGCCGGAATGAGCATGACGCCCTCGCCCGGTTGGTACCGCGATCCCTCGGCGCCGCATGTCGAGCGCTGGTGGGACGGCACCAGGTGGACCGAGCACATGCGCGCCCCCGAAGCGCAACCTCAACAGCCCACGGCGCAGCCAGGGATGCAGCCCGGCGTGCCCCAACAGCCCTTGGCGCAGCCAGGGTTCGCCCCCGCACCCGGCGGCTCCGGCCGTGCGAAGGTCATCGCCATGGTCGCCGCGGCAGCTGTCCTGGTCGCCGCGATCGTCACCGGAGCCGTCGTCCTGAACCGGGACGACGGCTCCCCGGAGGCGAACACCACCCCGGCGCCCGAGTCGTCCGCGCCCGCTGGCGACCCGCCTTCGCCCACGCCCTCGGAGTCCACCTCCGAACCGTCGGCCGACGACCCCTCCGTGGTCGTGGACGACCTCAACGGCATCACCTTCCCGCTCCTCGACGGCTGGGTCAGACCCCAGTACGTCGCCGAGGACAACGTCGTCCTGACCACGCCCGACACCTACACCTGCCCGGGCGACGACGGACTGTGCCGCCACGGCAGGGTCATCTCGCGCACGGTGACCGCGAACGACGAGAAGTCCCCCGAGGCGCTCGCCAAGGACGACATCTCGGAGGCGGCGGACCAGGCGTACGACCGCGACCAGCTCGACCGCCGTCCCTACGGCGGCATCACGTCCAAGAAGCTGGTCAAGCAGGGGCCGGTCGCGGTCGCGGGCCGCACCGGGTACTTCGTGCGCTGGCAGGTCAAGACCGAGAAAGGGCCCGGGGGTTACGTCCAGTCGCTGGCGTTCCCGTCCAGCGTCGGCTCCCAGGCACCGGTCATGGTGCGGTTCGTGTTCGACGCCGGTCAGGACGGGCCGCCGCTCACCGACATGGACAAGATCACCAAGGGGATCCGGCCGGTGGGCGACGGGGACACGAGCGGAGGGGTGGGCAGCAGCGTCGGTCCCACGCAGTAGCGCGTACGGCAAATGGCGAATACGGCTACAGGAAGGTGTGGCCTTCTCCTCGATACGTCGGAACCGTCGCCGTCACCGTCTCGCCCTCCACGAGGTGCAGCACCTCGAACCGCTCGCACAGTTCACCGGCCTTGGCGTGCCGGAACCACACCTTGTCGCCGATCAGCAGATCGTCGGCGGGGGAGCCGAGCAGCGGTGTCTGTACCTCGCCGGCTCCCTCCTGAGGGTCGTACCGCAGCCCTTCGGGGAGGTACGGCTCGGGCAGCCGGTCGAGTCCCGCCGCACCCGAGGCCGGGTAGCCGCCGCCGAGGACGGTCACGACACCCACGCCAGGCCTGCGGACGACGGGCTGGGCGAAGAGCGCGGCCGGACGCCCGCTGAACGAGGTGTAGTTGTCGAAGAGACGCGGGACATAGAGCCCCGATCCTGCCGCGATCTCGGTGACGGAGTCCTCGGCGGCGGTGTGCTGGACGCTGCCCGTGCCGCCGCCGTTGACGAACTCCAGGTCCGGCGCCACGGCCCGTACCGCACGCACGACCTCTCCGCGCCGCTGGGCCAGCTCCCTGCGGGCCGCGGCCTGCATCAGCCGGATGGCACGCGAGCGCAGCGGCCGTCCGCGCAGGGCGTCGCCGACACCGGCGATGTGTCCCTCGTACGCCATGATCCCCACCAGCCGGAAACCGGGCCGCCGGGCCACCGCGCGGGCCATCTCGGCGACCTGGGCGGGGGAGTGCAGGGGCGAACGGCGGGCGCCGACGCGCACCCGCCCGCCGAGCAGCTTCAGCGAGGTGTCCAACTCCAGGCAGACGCGCACCACTTCGCGTCCGCCGTCCCGGGCGTCGTCGATCAGCTTCAGCTGGGCCGGGTCGTCGACCATGACGGTGACGGAGGCCGCGAGTTTGGGGTCGCCCGCCAGTTCCGCGTACGCCTTGCGGTCGGCGGACGGGTAGGCGAGCAGTACGTCCTCGAATCCGGAACGGGCCAGCCACAGCGACTCGTCGAGGGTGAACGACATGATCCCGGCGAAGCCGTCCCGGGCCAGGACGCGTTCGAGAAGGGCCCGGCAGCGTACGGATTTGCTCGCGACGCGTAGGGGCTTGCCTGCCGCTCTCCGTGCGAGATCCTCCGCGTTGGCGTCGAAGGCCTCCAGGTCCACGATCGCGACGGGGGCGTCGAGGTGAGCGGTGGCCCGGTCGTAGCGGGCCCGGTCTGCGCTGCGGCCAGTCATGCCCCGAAGCCTGCCAGACGTGATTACCGCAGGGTAGGGGGACGTTCCGGGCAGATGCCGCGGGCCCGCGTACTGGTTCCCACTCGCACAGTGTCAGCCCGTAGAGTGACGCGCACGCAGAAAGGGAACGGTCCGGGAGGAGTTCCTTTGGCGGGCCGGTTGCCCGAGTATGAGGAAACGGGGGGTGCATTGAGCACGGAAGCGCGTCGTACTCCCGTCCCCCCACGCCCGTCGACTCCGCCGGGCACACCGGCGGACCAGCCCTCCGAGGCGGCCCCCGAGGAAGCCGGAACGACGGGCCCGCTGCCGAGACGCGCCCCCGAAGGCTCGCCGCGGCGGTCCGGCATCGCGGGGGCGCTGCCCGGGAGTGGGGCGGCTCCGGCACGTGGGTTCGACGAGGACGGTCGCCGAGCCTTCGAGGAGGGCGACGATCGCGAGACCCCGCCGGTCGGTCCACTCCGTTTCCCGGACCTCCGGCCCATCGACGGCCAGCAGCGGCCCCCAGTAACGCCACCGCCTCCGCCCGCCTCGGCCCGCTTCCCGGACACGCCACCTCCGGCGACCGGTTCCCTGCCGCGCGTCGAGAGCCCGGACGTCCCACCGCGCCCGGCCACCGAGCCGCGCTCGACCACCAGGAACGGCGATGGCCCACTCGTGCCGCCGCCCCCCGCCACCGAGCCGAAGGCGACAGTCACTCCCCAGCGGGTGGCCCCCGGCTTTCCCCAGCGGCCCTTCGCGCCGCCGAGGCCGAGTGTGCCGGCGCCTCCGGTCGTGCCGCCCCAACGGGCGGGCGTGCCCGAGGAAGCCTTCAGTGAGGTCACGAGACGGCTTCGTCCCATTCCCGCCGAGCCGCCCGCCGATCCCCCGTCGAAACCGGCCTCGGCGCCAACTGGCGCTCCCGCCGGACGCCCCTTCGTCTCGCTCGCACCCCCGGACACGTACGACGACGACACCACGCGGCTGCGGCCCATAGGGGCCCGGGTCCGGCCCCGGGTCGCGGCTGCTGCGGCCTGTGTCGTACTCGGGCTCGGGCTCATCGGGGGTGCGGTGACCGGGAGTTGGCTGACCGGGGACGGTGGAGGGGACGCCGGGGCGCGGGACTCGTTCACGGCGGCCGGGGATCTCTGGCACAGCGTCCCTGTGGACGAGCTCTTTCCGCCGACCGTGGCGGGAGAGGGTGCGGGTCCCGGCGGAGCCGACCGTACCTGGACCCGTATCGCCGTCGCCCCGGACAGCGGTTGCGCGGACGCCTTCGACCCGCTCCTGCGCAAGGCCCTCGCCCCGGCCGGCTGCCTGCGCCTCCTGCGCGCGACGTACACGGACGCGACCCGCAGCCATGTCACCACCGTCGGCCTCCTGTTCACCAAGGCGGACTCCGCGGCCATGGGTGTGCTGAGCAGCCAGTTCGAGGACGAGGGGCTCGATGGGCGGCGCGACCTGATGCCCCGCCCGTACGCGGCGAAGGGCACCGTCGCCGCCGGTTTCGGCGACGACCAGCGCGCGTCGTGGACGGTGTCGGTCCTGACCGACGCCCCCGTGGTCGTCTACGCCGTCTCCGGCTTCGCCGACGGCCGCGCTGTCACCGAGCCGCAGCCCGCCGAGGACGCCATGAAGACCGACGCCACCACACCGCCCGCCCAGGCGGGCCTCGGCCACGACGCACAAGGCCTCGCCGACCGCATCGAGCGTGGTCTCCGCAAAACCGTCAACTCGGCCACGGAGAAGCCGTCATGACCCGTAAGGCCCGTAAGAACACAGGCTTGGGCGGCGCCCGCAGGACCGGCGTCCTCGCCGCCCTCCTCGCCGCATCGCTCGCCCTCGTCCCGCCCACCACCGCGCACGCCGACGGCATACGCGCCAAGCAGTGGGCCCTGGACGCGATGCGCGCCAAGCAGGCCTGGCAGACGACGAAGGGCGAGGGCATCACCGTCGCCGTCCTCGACACGGGCGTCGACGCCCAGCACCCGGACCTCGCCGACAACGTCCTCACCGGCAAGGACATGGTCGGTTTCGGCGCCGGCCGCGGCGACCGTGCCTGGGCCCGCCACGGCACCGCGATGGCCGGCATCATCGCCGGCCACGGACACGGCCCCGGCAACGCCGACGGAGTCATGGGCATCGCCCCCGAGGCCAAGATCCTCCCCGTCCGCGTGATCCTCGAAGACGGCGACTCGGCCCGCGGCAAGGCCCGCAACACCCGCGGCAACGCCCTCGCCGAAGGCATCCGCTGGGCCGCCGACCACGGCGCCGACGTCATCAACCTCTCCCTCGGCGACGACTCCAAGTCCGCCCACCCCGAGGCCACCGAGGACGCCGCCGTGCAGTACGCCCTGAAGAAGGGCTCCGTCGTCGTAGCCTCGGCCGGAAACGGCGGCGAGAAGGGCGACCACATCTCGTACCCGGCCGCCTACCCGGGCGTCATCGCCGCCACCGCCGTCGACAAGTACGGCACCCGCGCCTCGTTCTCCACCCGCCGCTGGTACGCCACCGTCAGCGCACCCGGCGTCGACGTCGTCATCGCCGACCCGGACCGCAAGTACTACGAAGGCTGGGGCACCAGCGCCGCCTCGGCCTTCGTCTCCGGCGCCGTCGCCCTCATCCGCGCCGCCCATCCGAACCTGGCCCCGGCCCAGATCAAGGAGCTCCTGGAGGACACGGCCCGCAACGCCCCCAGCGGCGGCCGCGACGACTCCCGCGGCTTCGGCTTCGTCGACCCCGCGGCCGCCATCGAGCAGGGCGGCAAGCTCAAGCCGGAGGGGCTGAGCTCGGCCGCGTACGGCGACAAGTACTTCGGCTCGGGCCCGGACACCCCGGACGACGACTCCTCGACCGGCTGGGCGGGGCCCGTCGCGGGCGGCATCGGCGGGGTGCTCCTGATCGGCGCGGTCGTCCTGTGGCGCGGCCGCCGCGGACCACGCCACCACGAATTCACCACGACTTCTGGCCACCACGACTTCTAGGCGTCAGCCTCCCGCAAGGACGACACCGCCGCCTTCGCCGCAGCCTCCACCAGCGAAATCCCCTTCACCTTCGTGGAGTTGCCCTTCGACAGCGCCGCGACGAGATACGCGTGGCCGTCCACCGTCACCCGGCCGATGCTGTTGATGTCCCACAGCCCGGTCTGACTGCGCGGCAACCACCCGTTCTTCAGGGCGAATCCGGACCCGGCGGACCCAGCGGACCCATCGGGCTCGACGGACCCGTCAGGTTCGTCAGATCCGACGGCGGACACACCCCAGTCCTGGCCCACCGCGATGTCCCCCATCAGCCCCCGCAGATACGCCCGCGACGCCTCACTCAGCTCCGAGTCGTCCCCGAACACCTGCTCAAGCAGGGTGAGTTGATCGACCGCCGTGGTCTGCGTCAGCCCCCACAACGCCCCGTCCCCGCCCTCGGTGCCGCTGAGCCCGAACCGCTCGTTCGCCGCCGCCAGACCCTCCGCCCGCCCGATCACGTCCCACAGCTTGCTCGCCGACACATTGTCGCTGTTCTTGATCATCACGGTGGCGTACGTCTTCTCCGACGCCGTCAACTCCCGCCCCGCATCCTGCGCCTGGAGCAACAGCGCCGCCAGGATGTCGACCTTGACGATGCTCGCGGTGTCGAACGTCCCGTCCCCGTACACCGCGCTCTCCCCGGACTCCGGATCAAGCACCGCCACCGACACCTCAGCGCCGTCCTCCACGGCCACGGACTCCATCGCCTCGGCGAGTAACGCGTCCCGGTCCACCGTGGGAGTCGGGGTGGGGGTCGGGCTCACAGCCGCCGCCACGGATTCCACTGCCGCCTCCGGGGTCCGGGATGCCTCCGCTGCCTGGGTGCCCGCGCTGGGCGCTGCCGAGGACGATACGAGACCGCCGGGCGCCTGCGCCCGCACGTACGAGGACCCGGAGGCCGTGACGCCGACGAGCACGATGGAGGCCACACCGGTGTAGAGGAGAGGCCTGCGCCAGGACGGGCGGGCGCCGGGCCGACGAACTCTCTGCGGGTCCATCCCGCGATGCTGGGGCCCGGCGCTGTGTCTACGGTTAGCCGCACGTCAGAAGCATGTAAACGTTCGCTGAGAAAACCCTGAGCCACTTGAATCCTCCCCCGGCTGAAGCAGGGGATTCCTGGCTCACGCCGCCCGCGGGTCAGCGACCCGACAGGTCTTCCACGATCAGCACCAGCCGGGTTGAAACCAGCCCGGGTTCGTACCGCAAAACCTGGAGGTGCATGTGCTGTCTTGGCTCTCGATCAGCACGGCGTACGCGCTTGGTCTCGCCACGCACGGCAGTCAGCCTACCCGGCCGTGTGGGCCGTCGGGCCCGCGGGAATCACGTGAGTGACACCCGCATAGAGTCGGTGACCGTGGCGAACAAGAACATTCCCGACTCCGGCTTCTCCGACGACGACGGCTCCGCCGACCCCCGGCTGAGCGCCGCGCTCGCGGCCTGGGCCGAGGACCGGTCCGCACACGCACCGGTCCTTGATGCGCTCAAGGGCGCCCGGCTCCTCGTACCCGTCGTAGCTGTCCTCGGGGAGGTCGAGGAGGACGAGAAGGGGCTGCGTCGCGAGAAGACCAGCGACATGGCGGTCCCCACACTCAAGGCCGGGACCCGGACCGCCCTGCCCGCCTTCACTTCCACGGATTCGCTCGCCAGCTGGGACCCGGCGGCCCGCCCCGTCGCCGTACCCCTGCACCAGGCCCTGCAGGCCGCCGCCCACGAGAAGGCCGACACGATCGTGCTCGACGTGGCCGGCCCCGTGCCGTACGAACTCACCGGCCCCGCCCTGCTCGCCCTCGCCGAGGGCCGCACCAGCACGGACCCGCTCGCCGACCCCGCCGTGACCGACGCCGTACGAGCCGCCGTCGCCGCCGAGCCCGCCGTCCTGCGCGCCCACCTCGGCCCCGGCCAGGCCGACGGCACCCTCGCCCTCGTACTGGACCCCTCCGCCACCCCTGCCGAAACCGCCCGTTCCGTCGCCCGCCGCCTGGCTGCCGACGACACACTGAGGGCCCGCCTGGTACGCGGCCTCGACCTGGCACTCCTGCCGACCGAGGCGACCCCACCGGGCGAGCCCCTTTACGTACGGCCCTGAAGTCTCGTACGTCTCTCGCGTTTCTCATACGTCCCCGGAGTCGGCCTCAGCCGAAGACCGGACCCGTGTACTTCTCGCCCGGCCCCTGACCCGGCCCGTCCGGGACGACCGACGCCTCGCGGAACGCCAGCTGCAGCGACTTCAGGCCGTCGCGCAGGGGCGCCGCGTGGAAGGAGCTGATCTCGGTCGTGCTCGCGTCCAGCAGCCCGGCCAGCGCGTGTACCAGCTTGCGCGCCTCGTCCAGGTCCTTGTGCTTCTCGCCCTCCTCCGTCAGACCGAGCTTCACGGCGGCGGCGCTCATCAGGTTGACGGCGACCGTCACGATCACCTCGACCGCGGGGACCTCGGCGATATCGCGGGTCATGGCGTCGAAGTCGGGGTTCTCAGGAGGGGTGTCACTCATGCCCCACACGATAGGCCCGGCGTCCGGCGGCCCCGACCGCAGGTGTCTCCAGAGATTCCTGGAGATCCGACTAGCCCGAATTAGCGGTTTCCGGAGGGCGCTGCTAACCTTGTGTAACGACCGGTCGGACGCGCCAGGAAACATGTAGCGTGCCCGACCCGCAAGTGGAGGCTCCGATCTCCCACCTGGCCGTCCTCCGGGACGGCGGGTCACCCGGTCAGGCGGCCACCATCGTTCCGTACGGACGATGGAGCCGCAGGATATGCGCCCCGCGGGCTACCGCGGCGGTGCTCCGGTTGTCATTGGAGCCCCGCCTGCGTCCCGTCCGGGGCATTTTTCGTGGCTCCCGGTGGTTGGTCCCAGTTGAAGAGACGTACGCGAGCTGTCTGCCAGACAGCCGTGTGGTGCTAACCGAGGAGGATCCATCAGCGCCGAGCCCCGCATCAACGACCGGATTCGCGTTCCCGAGGTGCGACTTGTCGGTCCCAGCGGCGAGCAGGTCGGAATTGTTCCGCTTGCCAAGGCCCTGGAGCTTGCGCAGGAGTACGACCTCGACTTGGTCGAGGTGGCCGCGAACGCACGTCCGCCGGTCTGCAAGCTCATGGACTACGGGAAGTTCAAGTACGAGTCGGCCATGAAGGCCCGTGAGGCGCGCAAGAACCAGGCGCACACGGTCATCAAGGAGATGAAGCTCCGGCCGAAGATCGACCCGCACGACTATGACACCAAGAAGGGTCACGTCGTCCGGTTCCTCAAGCAGGGCGACAAGGTCAAGATCACGATCATGTTCCGTGGTCGCGAGCAGTCCCGGCCCGAGCTGGGCTACCGACTGCTGCAGCGTCTCGCGGAGGACGTCCAGGACCTCGGTTTCGTCGAGTCGAACCCGAAGCAGGACGGCCGGAACATGATCATGGTTCTCGGTCCGCACAAGAAGAAGACCGAGGCGATGGCCGAGGCCCGCCAGGCGCAGGAAGCCCGGAAGGCGGAAGCGAAGGCCAACCCTGGCAAGTCGCAGAACGTCGCCGAGGAGGCTCCGGCCGAGGCTTCCGCCGACGCCTGATTCCAGGGCGCAGGTCCTGGGGTCCAGGTCCCTGGACGAGAGTCCGGGGATGCCAACCGATACATCTGACGTTCCGCCGTGCCCGGTTTCACGACCGGGCATCGGAACGCCACTGACGAGGAGAGAACGGCGCTATGCCGAAGAACAAGTCGCACAGCGGTTCCAGCAAGCGCTTCAAGATCACCGGCTCCGGCAAGGTGCTCCGTGAGCGCGCCGGCAAGCGCCACTATCTCGAGCACAAGTCGTCCCGTCTGACGCGTCGCCTCACCGGTAACGCCGAGATGGCCCCGGGCGACGCCAAGAAGATCAAGAAGCTTCTCGGCAAGTGACGTCGGGAACGCATCGCGTACCTGATCTCTGACCGGGACCCAATCGATTTCGGGCCGTGTGAGTCCAACCACGGCCCCGCTACAAGGAGTTAATCAAGTGGCACGCGTCAAGCGGGCAGTCAACGCCCACAAGAAGCGCCGGGCGATCCTCGAGCAGGCTTCCGGCTACCGCGGTCAGCGTTCGCGCCTGTACCGCAAGGCCAAGGAGCAGGTCACCCACTCGCTGGTCTACAACTACAACGACCGCAAGAAGCGCAAGGGTGACTTCCGTCAGCTGTGGATCCAGCGGATCAACGCCGCTGCCCGCGCCAACGGCATCACCTACAACCGCTTCATCCAGGGCCTCAAGGCCGCGAACGTCGAGGTCGACCGCAAGATCCTCGCGGACCTCGCCGTCAACGACGCCAACGCGTTCGCTGCGCTCGTCGAGGTCGCGCAGAAGGCGCTGCCGTCGGACGTGAACGCGCCGAAGGCGGCGTGACGCTGCGCTCGGCTTCAGCCGCGTATGTAACGTCAACCGGACCCGCAGGCTGTCCACCGCGCCTGCGGGTTCGAGTGTGTCCGGGGGCGGCGGGGGCGAGAAACCGCACGAACCCCCCTCCGCCATCCCACCGAAGGTGAACCCATGCCATCCGTCCCCGAGCTGATCTCCCCGCGCTCCGCCCGTGTGTCCGCCGCGCGGCGGCTCGCCAAGCGGAACTTCCGGGTCAAGGAGCGGCTGTTTCTCGCCGAGGGGCCGCAGGCTGTGCGGGAGGCGGCCGGGCATCGGGGCGGCACCGGGCCCACGCTCGTCGAGCTGTTCGTGACTCTCGACGCCGCGGAGCGGTATGCCGACATCGTGGGGGAGGCCCGGGATGCGGGAGCCCGGGTGCACCTCGCCGACGAGGACGTGATCGCGGACATCTCCACGACCGTCACCCCGCAGGGCCTCGTCGGGATCTGCCGGTTCCTGGACACGCCGTTCGAGGAGATCATCGAGGCCGGGCCCGGACTGGTCGCCGTACTGGCGCATGTGCGGGACCCCGGGAACGCCGGAACCGTGCTGCGGTGCGCGGACGCCGCGGGAGCGGACGCCGTCGTCCTCACCGACGCCTCCGTGGACGTCTACAACCCCAAGGCGGTGCGGGCGTCGGTCGGTTCGCTGTTCCATCTGCCCGTCGCCGTCGGGGTGCCCGTGGCGGACGCCGTCGCGGGGCTCAAGGGCGCCGGAGTACGCATACTGGCCGCCGACGGGGCCGGTGAGCACGACCTGGACGACGAACTCGACCGCGGCACCATGAGCGGGCCCACCGCCTGGGTGTTCGGGAACGAGGCGTGGGGGCTGCCGGAGGAGACGCGTGCGCTGGCGGACGCCGTGGTACGCGTACCCATTCACGGAAAGGCCGAGAGCCTGAACCTCGCGACCGCGGCCGCCGTATGTCTCTACGCGTCCGCCCGTGCGCAACGCACCCGCGGTGCACGTCCCTGAGGGGGTCCGTTCCGTCACTATGAGCTAGTAGGGTGACGGGCTCGGGGGCCCACTCGCCAGGTCCGAGAGGTGGGGTACGGGGATGAGTGTCGGAACGAGCGGTGCGCAAAGGGCACTGCGAGCACGGGACGTGCACAGCGCAGCCGCGTCCCTGCGCGGTGATCTCACCGACCTCGGCATCGACCCCGACGACCTGCCCGACGGACTGGTGATCGCCGACGAGCGAGGCCGCGTGATCTGCTTCAACGCCGCCGCCGCCCGGATCACCGCCGTCCCCGCCGCCGACGCGCTCGGCCGGCAGCTGGAGTGGGCGCTCCCGTTAGAAGACCTGGAAGGCCGCCGCTGGTGGCAGCTGACCGACCCGTACGGCGGCCTCGCGATCCGCGTCGGACAGCCCGAGCGCAACCTGCTTCTCCCCGGGGGCCGCGAGGTTCTGGTCTCCGCGCGGTACGTACGCACCGCGCCCACCGGCCCCGTCCGCCGCGTCGTCGTCTCGCTGCGCGACACCGAGGCCCGCCGCCGCACCGAACGCAGCCACGCCGAGCTGATCGCCACGGTCGCCCATGAACTCCGCTCGCCGCTCACCTCCGTGAAGGGCTTCACGGCGACACTGCTCGCCAAGTGGGAACGGTTCACCGACGACCAGAAGAAGCTCATGCTGGAGACGGTCGACGCCGACGCCAACCGCGTCACGCGTCTGATCGCCGAGCTCCTCGACATCTCCCGCATCGACTCCGGGCGCCTCGAGCTGCGCCGCCAGCCCGTCGACCTCGGCGTCGCCGTCGGCCGGCACATCCAGGCGTACGTCGCCTCCGGCCAGTCCGCCGACCGCTTCCTGCTCCGCATCGGTCAGCCGCTGCCCGACCTGTGGGCCGACCCCGACAAGGTCGACCAGGTGCTCAGCAACCTGCTGGAAAATGCCGTGCGGCACGGCGAGGGAACCGTCACCATTGACGTAGAGCCCGCCCCGTCGCCCCGCGAACGGGAATGCGCCAGTACGTCGGTCACGGTGAGCGACGAGGGCCCCGGCATCCCGGAGGAGTCCATGAACCGCGTCTTCACCCGCTTCTGGCGGGGCAGCAAGCGCGGCGGCACCGGCCTCGGGCTGTACATCGTCAAGGGCATCGTCGAAGCCCACGGCGGCACCATCACGGTCGGCCGCGCCCCCGGCGGCGGCGCCCAGTTCCGATTTACGTTGCCCGTGGGCACCCCGGCGTATCTGCTGTAACGCCGACGAGGCCCCACGGGCGCATTCGCACACCCTGGGGCCCCTCTCGGTCTGGCGTCTGAGAGGACCCCTCACCCCCGTTAGACTCGGCCTTTGGCACCTTGCGTCCGAAGTCAGAGACGATTCGTCTCCGAGTCGTAGACGGGGACCTTCAGCCAGCCAACCGGAAGCACGGGAAGAGATGTCGGCACCGAACAAGTCGTACGACCCTGTAGAGGTCGAGGCACTGAAACCGGAACAGATCGAGCGCATGCGGGACGAGGCGCTCGCCGCCTTCGCCGCCGCGGACTCCCTCGACGCACTCCATGAGGCCAAGGTCGCCCACACCGGCCCCACCTCGCCGCTGGCGCTCGCCAACCGCGAGATCGGCGCCCTGCCCCCGCACGCCAAGGCCGACGCCGGCAAGCGTGTCGGCCAGGCCCGCGGCGCCGTGAACAAGGGGCTCGCCGCCCGCCAGACAGAGCTGGAGGCCGAGCGTGACGCCCGGGTGCTGGTCGAGGAGGCCGTGGACGTCACGCTGCCGTACGACCGCGTCCCGGCCGGCGCCCGGCACCCGCTGACGACCATGATGGAGCGGGTCGCGGACGTCTTCGTGTCCATGGGATACGAGATCGCGGAGGGCCCCGAGGTCGAGGCCGAGTGGTTCAACTTCGACGCCTTGAACTTCGGCCCGGACCATCCGGCCCGGCAGATGCAGGACACGTTCTTCGTCCAGGGCCCCAAGGGTGCTGACAGCGACGGCGAGTCCGGAGTCGTACTCCGGACCCACACCTCGCCCGTGCAGGCCCGCGCCATGCTCGACCGCGAGCCGCCGGTCTACGTCGTCTGCCCCGGCCGGGTGTTCCGCACGGACGAGCTGGACGCCACGCACACCCCCGTCTTCCACCAGATCGAGCTGCTGGCCGTCGACGAGGGCCTGACCATGGCCGACCTCAAGGGCACCCTCGACCACATGGTCCAGTCGCTCTTCGGCGCCGACATGAAGACGCGGCTGCGCCCGAACTACTTCCCGTTCACCGAGCCGTCCGCCGAGATGGACATGCTCTGCTACGTCTGCAAGGGCGAGTCCGTCGGCAACCCCGACCGCCCCTGCCGCACCTGCTCCAGCGAGGGCTGGATCGAGCTCGGCGGCTGCGGAATGGTCAACCCGCGGGTGCTGACCGCCTGCGGTGTGGACCCGGAGAAGTACAGCGGGTTCGCCTTCGGGTTCGGGATCGAGCGGATGCTGATGTTCCGCCACAACGTCGAAGACATGCGAGACATGGTCGAGGGTGACGTCCGGTTCACCCGGCCGTTCGGGATGGAGATCTGATGCGGGTCCCGCTTTCTTGGCTGCGGGAGTACGTCGACCTGCCGGCGACTCAGACCGGGCGCGACGTCCAGGCCAAGCTCATCGCCGCCGGTCTCGAGGTCGAGACCGTCGAGCAGCTCGGCGACGGCCTCAAGGGGCCGCTCGTCGTCGGCCAGGTGCTGACCATCGAGGAGCTGACGGAGTTCAAGAAGCCGATCCGCTTCTGCACCGTCGACGTCGGTCAGGCCAACGGCACCGGCGAGCCCCAGGAGCTCATCTGCGGCGCCCGCAACTTCGCCGTCGGCGACAAGGTCGTCGTGGTCCTGCCGGGCGCCGTGCTGCCCGGCGGCTTCGAGATCTCCGCGCGCAAGACGTACGGCAGGACCTCGCACGGCATGATCTGCTCCAGCGACGAGCTGGGCATGGGCGACGACGGAAGCAAGGGCATCATCGTGCTGCCGCCGCAGCACGAGGTCGGCACCGACGCGATCGAACTGCTCGAACTCGTCGACGAGGTCCTCGACATCGCGGTCACACCCGACCGCGGCTACTGCCTCTCGCTGCGCGGTGTCGCCCGCGAGGCCGCCATCGCGTATGGGGTGCCGCTGCGCGACCCGGCCCTGCTCGACGTACCGGCGCCGAACGAATTCGGCTACCCGGTCGAGGTGTCCGACCCGCTCGGCTGCGACCGCTTCACCGCACGTACGGTCACCGGCCTCGACCCGGAGGCGCGCTCCCCGATCTGGCTCAAGCGCCGCCTGCAGAAGGTCGGCATGCGCCCGATCTCACTGACCGTCGACATCACCAACTACGTGATGATGGAGCTCGGCCAGCCGCTGCACGCCTACGACCGCAACCTCGTCCAGGGCGCGATCGGTGTGCGCCGCGCCGAGCCGGGCGAGAAGCTCACCACGCTCGACGGCGTCGTGCGCACGCTGGACGCCGAGGACCTGCTGATCACCGACGACCGCGGGCCGATCGGCCTCGCGGGCGTCATGGGCGGCGCCAACACGGAGATCGCGGACCACGAGGACGAGGCCGGTACCACCGAAGTCGTCATCGAGGCCGCCCACTTCGACCCGGTCTCCATCGCGCGTACGGCCCGCCGCCACAAGCTGGCCTCCGAGGCGTCCAAGCGCTTCGAGCGCGGCGTCGACCCGCTGGCCGCGTCCGCCGCGGCCCAGCGGACCGTCGACCTGCTCGTGCTCCTCGCGGGCGGCACCGCCGAGGCCGGCGTCACCGAGGTCATCGCGCCCTCGGCGCCGCGCACCATCAGCATCCCGGCCGACCACCCGGACAAGGTTGCGGGCGTCGCGTACGGCCGCGAGACCGTCGTACGCCGTCTCCAGCAGGTCGGCTGCGACGTCTACGGGCAGGACCGGCTGACCGTCACCGTGCCGTCCTGGCGGCCCGACCTGACCGACCCGAACGACCTGGCCGAAGAGGTCATTCGGCTCGAGGGCTACGAGAACCTGCCCTCGACCCTGCCCAAGCCCCCGGCGGGTCTGGGCCTGACCGACCGGCAGCGGCTGCACCGGCGGGTCGGGCGTGCGCTGGCCGGTGCGGGTTACGTCGAGGCGCTGAACTACCCGTTCATCGGGACCGAGGTCCTCGACCAGCTCGGCCTGGAGGCCGACGACCCGCGCCGCACCTTGGTCAAGCTGGTCAACCCGCTCTCCGACGAAGAGCCGGCGATGCGCACGACTCTGCTGCCGGGGCTGCTCGGCGCGCTGCGGCGCAACGACGGCCGGGGCTCGCACGACCTGGCGCTCTTCGAGACGGGCCTGGTCTTCCGGCCGACCGGCCAGGAACACAAGGCCGAGCGCCTCTCCGTCGACCGGCGTCCCACCGACGAGGAGGTCGCCGGAGTCAACTCCGCGCTGCCGCGCCAGCCGCGTCGCGTCGCCGTCGTCCTCGCGGGCGCCCGCGAGCAGGCCGGCTGGTGGGGCAAGGGCCGTCCGGCGGACTGGGCGGACGCCGTCGAGGCGGCTCGTACCGTCGCTCGCGAGGCCGGTGTCGAGCTGACCGTGCGCAGCGATCAGCACGCTCCCTGGCACCCGGGCCGCTGCGCCGCGCTGTATGTCGCGGTGGACGGCGAGGAGACCCTCGTCGGTCACGCCGGTGAGCTGCACCCGCGGGTCATCAAGGCGCTGCACCTTCCGGAGCGCAGCTGCGCCATGGAGGTCGAGCTCGACCTCCTGGAGCAGGCGGGCACCGGCGCCCTTCAGGCGCCGCGTATCTCTGCCTTCCCGGTCGCCACGCAGGACGTCGCGCTGGTCGTCTCCCGGGACGCCCCGGCGGCCGACGTGGAGGCCGCGCTGCGCGAGGGCGCCGGTGAACTCCTCGAGTCCATCCGGCTGTTCGACGTCTACGAGAGCGAGCAGCTCGGCGAAGGCAAAAAGTCCCTGGCGTACGCGCTGCGCTTCCGCGCCGACGACCGCACGCTCACCGTCGAGGAGGCCTCGGCCGCCCGCGACGCGGCGATCACCCTCGCGGGCGAGCGCACGGGGGCGGTGCTGCGCGGGGCGTGACTCCGGCACATGCCCGCTGACCTGCGACGAGGGGCCCATCCGAAGCCACGGAGGGGCCCCTCACTCATTCGGGTGAGAATTCGGTGCCAACGGGCCATTCGGGTATGGACGTCGACAGAATCGATCCGGTCGATCGGCCGTCCACGAGCGCCGACCAGGGAAGGCCCCGCGACCGCCGTATCGCAGTCTGGGGGTCCGTCGGCATGATCCGTACCATCGCTCGGGGCGGCGCGCGCGTCGGTGCCTCCCGTGCGTGGCGGACACTCGTTCTCGTCCTGCCGGGTCTCTGGGTCGTCACCGTCGTCCTGTGGGAGGTCCTCCACCCCACCGGGGCCCAGCTGATCCAGCTCCTCGCCGCCGCCCCGGCCATCGCCTGCGCCGGCACGGGCCGCCGCTCGTGCGTACTGCTGGGCGGCGTGTGCGCGGTCTTCGCGCTCGTCCCGATCGGCTCGGCGGGCCGGGACGAGAGCATAGGCACCCGGTGCGGCACGTTCGCGGCCATCCTCGCCGTCGTCATCGCCAGCTATCTCACGGCCGGACGCCGCGCCCGGCTGCTGCGCGAACTCGAAAGCGCCCGCGCCGTCGCCGACGCCGCCCAGGCCGTGGTGCTCCGCCCGCTGCCGCCGCGACTCGACGGACTCGCCCTGGCCGCCGGGCAGTTGTCCGCGAGCCGGGGCGCCGTGGTGGGCGGCGATCTGTACGAGGTGATGGCTACGGCACACGGGGTGCGGGTGGTCATGGGAGATGTACGGGGCCACGGCCTGGCGGCGATCGGAACGGTCGCGTCGCTGCTGGGCAGCTTCCGTGAGGCGGCCCATGACGAGGCCGAGTTCGCCAGTGTGCTGCGCCGTCTGGAGCGTGCTCTGGAACGCCACCTTCGGGAACGGTCCCGCCATGAACACCCGTCGGTCTCCGATACGGATCCCCAGAGCCCGATCGCCGAGGACTTCGTGACCGTACTGCTGCTGGAAATCCGCCACGACGGCAAGGTGCACGCCCTCAACTGCGGTCATCCCTGGCCGTATCTGCTGCGCGCAGGCCGCGCGGAACTCCTCGCCCGCGCCGAACCCCTGCCCCCGCTCGGCCTGTTCCCACTCCCTGCCGAACTGCCGCCCACCGACTGCGGCCAACTTCAGCCCGGCGACGCCCTGTTCCTCTACACGGACGGCGCAGAGGACGCACGGGACAGCACCGGCCACTTCTTCCCGCTGCCAGCCGCGTTGACCGAGGCCGCCAAGGCAGATCCTGTCTCCCCGAGGGACGTGTTGCGTGACGTCTTCACCGGCCTCCAACGCCACACCGGCGGAAGCACGTCGGACGACATCGCGATACTGGTACTTCGCAACGACCGCCCAGCATTAGGCGCCCCTTTAGGGGCGCGGGGAACTGCGCGACAAGCCACGACGCACCCGCAGCCGACAAACCACCCGTAGCCCCCGCTGCTTAGTCGCCCTGCCCAACCCAGCGGAGCGAAAGGCGCCGCCCGCCCCAGCCACGGAGTGTCGGGCAGGCAGCTGGGCGGGCGGCGCGAAGACGGGCCACCGTACTGTACGAGGGGGAGCCGGCGGCCCGGCCGGCCTCTTTGCGAGGCAGTTCAGTCAACCGGCCGGAAACTCTCCGCAACAGCGCGCGCACAGCGCGGATTCGAGCACTCCGTTCACACCCCGTGTGAAGACGAACGCACTACTCTGTCCGCACCGAGCCACCCGGAGGGCCTTCATGCAGCCCAACACTCTGCTCGACGCGATTCTCGACGAGGCCGGGATATCCCACGCGGGACTCGCCGCCCATGTGAACCAGGCGGGGAGGAGCCGTGGCCTCGCGCTCCGTTACGAACACACCGCCGTAGCACGGTGGTTGAAGGGCCAGCGCCCGCGCGGCCAGGTGCCCGACCTGATCTGCGAGGTGCTCGCCACGCGCTTGCAGCGGCCCGTCACACTCGACGACATCGGCCTCGGCGTACCCGGCGAGTCGGCCTCTCCGCACGGCACGACCCTCTCCGGGTTCGTCGAACGGGCCACCGCCCTGTGGCGCTCCGACGAACAGCAGCGCCCGCACATCCTCGGCGCCCCCGCCGTCACCGGAACGCCTGCCGTGATGCCCGTATGGGAATGGGAGAACCCTCCCGAGGACACGGACGTCTCGCGCGGAGGCAGGCAGCGCGTGAGCATGGCCGACATCGAGATGCTGCGCGCCGCCCGCGCCCACTACGAGCAGATGTACCGCAAGACCGGCGGCATCGCGACCCGCAGCCGTATCGTCGGGTTCCTCAACTCCGAGACCGCGCCGCTCCTCAGAGGCAGCTACACCGACGCCACCGGCCGCCAACTCCACCGCGCGACAGGGGGGTTGGTGGCGATCGCGGGCATCTGCGCGTACGACTCCGATGCGCACGGCCTCGCCCAGCGCTACTTCCACCAGGCGCTCAGGCTCGCAAAGGCCAGCGGTGACCGGGGACTTGGCGCGTATGTCATCGCCCTGCTGGTCAACCAGTCGTTGTTCATGCGCGAGCACCGGCAGGCCGTCGCCTTCGCCGAGGCCGCGCTGCGCGCCGCGGGGCGGCACATCACACCGGCGCTCGCCTCCGACCTCTACGCGATGCAGGCCAAGGCGTACGCACACCTCGGCGACGGCAGCAGCGCCCTGTCCTGCATACGGCGTGCGGAGTCGGCCGCCGAACACATCCGGCGCGGTTACGAGCCGGACGAGACCGGCTATGTCCAGCCGGGCCTGGTCAACGTACAGGTGGCGGAGGCGCTGTTGAGCCTCGGTGACCTGACCGCCGCGCAGGAGCATGCCGCGGCTGCCGTGGACACTCCGGCGCACGACCGGGGCCGGGTGCACCGGCTCGCCATGCTCAGTCAGATAGAGCTGCGCCAGGGCAATGCGGACAAGGCGGTGGTCACCGCGGTCGAAATGGCCGAGCAGGCGCGGGGAATGGAGTCCCAGCGGCTGCGCGACAGACTGCGGGCGGTACGCGAGCACCTGGTGGCCAGTGACTGCGCGGGGACGTCCGAGGCCGCCGAACTCATCGCCGGGGCACTGCGCGTACCGCTGTAGGCAGAGCCCCGGGCACTGCGCCTACCGCCGCGAGCGGACCGCCGGCGGACCACCATGAGTCTGCTGTGAAGACGCTCCTGCTGCGATATTGCCATCTACTCGGCGGAAGGTGGCAGAACCGTGCAGTGGACGAAACAGAACGAACAAACTGTGTATGCAAACCGCTGGTTCAGCGTCAATCTCGCGGATGTGGAGCTGCCGGACGGTCGGCACCTCGACCACTTCCTGATACGGCTGCGGCCCGTCGCCGTGGCCACCGTGGTGAACGAGGCCAACGAGGTGCTGTTGCTGTGGCGGCACCGCTTCATCACCGACAGCTGGGGGTGGGAGCTCGCGGCGGGCGTCGTCGAGGACGGCGAGGACATCGCCGTCGCGGCGGCCCGTGAATTGGAGGAGGAGACCGGGTGGCGGCCGGGACCCCTGCGCCATCTGATGAGCGTCGAGCCCTCCAACGGGCTCACCGACGCCCGGCACCACATCTACTGGGCCGACGAAGGCGCGTACATCGGACACCCCGTGGACGACTTCGAGTCGGACCGTCGGGAATGGGTTCCACTCAAGCTCGTCCCCGACATGGTCGCCCGCGGAGAGGTCCCGGCCGCCAATATGGCAGCCGCGCTGCTCCTCCTGCACCATCTCAGGCTCGGGCAGGACGCTTTGCCCTGATCCCCCCACCGCGTCCTGGGACCTAGTGGCCCAGAGCCTGCCAGACCGCCACGGCGAGTGCGCCCACGGCCGTGACGACCGCGACTGCGCGCAGTGGCCAGCGGGTGTGTTCCAGTGCGACGACGCGTGCGCTGAGGTCGTCGAGATCCTTGGCGGTCTGTTCGGCGCGATGACTGAGCAGAGCCTGTCCTCCCTCGACGCGGGCATGCGCCACATCGAGGCGACGGCGTAACTCTGCGAGTTCTCCATGGACCACGGGATGCTCCGGGTCGGCGGTCACGAGTCCGCTCCTTTCAGTAGTCGTCACATCCCTTACGTGCGCACGGAAAGTCAACCCGCCCTGGTGGGCACCTGGGGAGCGTGTGCGAGGGGCATATGCGGGCTCGGTGCGCACACGGTGTGTGAATGGCGCGGGCCCGGCGCTCGGAAGAGGGCCGGGCCCGTCGGCCTGAGACGTACGGACCGTGGTCGGTACGAGGATGCCGCTAGGCGTAGGTGTAGAAGCCCGAGCCCGACTTCCGGCCCAGGCGGCCCGCGTCCACCATGCGCTGGAGCAGTGGGGGAGCGGCGTACAGCGGTTCCTTGTACTCCTCGTACATCGAGTACGCCACCGACGCGACCGTGTCCAGGCCGATCAGGTCGGTCAGCTTGAGCGGGCCCATCGGGTGGGCGCAGCCCATCTCCATGCCGTTGTCGATGTCCTCGCGGCTCGCGATGCCCGACTCGAACATCCTTATGGCGGACAGCAGATACGGGATCAGCAGGGCGTTGACCACGAAACCCGAGCGGTCCTGGGCCCGGATCGAGTGCTTGCCCAGGATCTTCTCGACCAGCGACTGCGCCCGGCCGATCGTGACCTCGGAGGTGGTGAGCGCCGGGATCAGCTCGACCAGCTTCTGCACGGGGGCCGGGTTGAAGAAGTGGATGCCGATGACCTGGTCGGGACGCGAGGTGGCGACGGCGAGCTTCACCAGCGGGATGGAGGAGGTGTTGGAGGCCAGGATCGCGTCCTGACGGGTCACCACCTGGTCGAGCACCTGGAAGATCTCCGTCTTCACCTGCTCGTTCTCGACGACGGCCTCGATCACCAGGTCGCGGTCGGCGAACTCGCCCAGATCGGTGGTGAAGGTGAGCCGCGCCTGTGTGGCAGCCAGCTCCTCCTCGGAGATCTTGCCGCGCTCGGCGGCTTTGGAGAGCGAGTTGTAGAGCCGGGTCCGGCCGATCTCCAAGGCCTCGCCGGTGGTCTCGGCGACCATCACATCGAGCCCGGCACGGGCGCACACCTCGGCGATGCCCGCTCCCATCTGACCGCAGCCCACCACTCCGACACGTGAGATGTCTCCGAAGGTGTCCGTCACATCGTCCCTTTCGCTGGTCCATGGGGGTGGCAGGACCCCGGGGGCGCCTGCTCCATCCGGGAACGTTACTCTCGGGGGCCCGATGATCGATCGTCCGGGTGCGGCATGCTGTCTGCCCGGAAGCGATACGTGACCAGGCCGATCCGGTGCGTATGGGGGGAAACCCATGGGGCGAGTGACACGTAGGGCGTTCGCGGGAGCGATGCTGGCCGGACTCACGGCCACCGGAGGCGCGGTGGCCTGGGGCGCGACGACCGGCGACGAGACGGACGAGAACGAGAAGGCCGAGGCCCGGCGCCGCGCCGACTCCGGTGAGCTGCGCGGCATGTGGCTGTCGACCGTCACCAACCGCGACTGGCCGTCCAAGACCGGGCTGACCGCCGCCGAGCAGCGCTCCGAACTGCTCGCGCATCTCGACATGGCCGTACGCTGCCGCCTCAACGCGGTGATCTTCCAGGTGCGCCCCACCGCCGACGCCCTGTGGCCCTCGCCGTACGAGCCCTGGTCGCAGTACCTCACCGGCGTCCAGGGCGAGGACCCCGGCTGGGACCCCCTCGGCACCGCCGTCGAGGAAGCGCACGCGCGGGGTCTGGAACTGCACGCCTGGTTCAACCCGTACCGCATCGCCAACCACGCCGACCCCACCAAGCTGGTCGCCTCCCACCCCGCCCGCGAGCACCCCGACTGGGTCGTGCCGTACGGCGGGAAGCTCTACTACAACCCGGGGCTGCCCGAGGTCCGCGCCTTCGTCCAGGACGCGATGCTCGACGCGGTGAAGAAGTACGCCGTCGACGCCGTGCACTGGGACGACTACTTCTACCCGTACCCGGTCGAGGGCGCGGTCTTCGACGACGACGCGGCGTACGAGGAGTACGGCGGCGACTTCGAGGACCGGGCGGCCTGGCGGCGGGACAACATCGACAAACTGGTGCGCGAGACGGCGGCCCGTGTCAAGAAGATCCGGCCGGGCACGCAGTTCGGGATCAGCCCGTTCGGAGTGTGGCGCAACGCCGCCACGGACTCGCTCGGCTCGGACACCCAGGCCGGCGTGCAGACGTACGACGATCTGTACGCCGACACCAGGAAATGGGTGCGCGAGGGCTGGATCGACTACATCTGTCCGCAGCTGTATTGGTCGGCACACCCGCTTGACCAGGAGGTTCCCGCCAACTATGCAGTCCTTCTGCCCTGGTGGGCAGAGGCCGCGAGGGGGTCGGGGACACGGCTCTACATCGGGGAGGCCCTCTACAAGGCGGGCGACCCGGCACAGCCCGCGGCCTGGCAGGACCCGGCCGAACTGTCCCGACACCTCACCCTCGGCAAGGAGCACCCAGAGGTGCGGGGTCAGGTGTTCTTCGCGGCCAGGGAGGTCGGGGAGGACAAGATCGGGGCCGTGGCCCGGGTGGTTGCCGACCACTACCAGCGGTCGGCGCGGACGCCCCGATGATTGAGGGGCAGGCCACCTACGGGGTGCTCACGGAGATCCTGAGCCGGCATCCTGAGTGGGAACAGGCCCAGATACCGGGCCTATTGTTCCCCCACCCTGCGGCTGCCCCGGATGAGCGGCGGCCGCCCCGCTGCCGCGTAGAGGGGCTGGCGGTGGCTTCATCAGGGTCGCAGTCAAAAGGCAAGGGACCAAGTCCCCGGGAGACCCTGCAGAGCAGCCGGGCTCAATGCCCGCCGACTGGCTGAGTCAGGCAGGCAGGTTCATTCTTCGCACGGACGACGCGATGGGTGAAAGTCCCGGGGCGGGGTCACCTTCCCTACAGCGCTGTACGGTGCGTAACCCGCACCGTTAAAGATCTCTAGAGACTGTCTTCAGTTGTGATCAAGACCGGGTCCGCTTTGTAGCGTCTTCGGGTTCCAGCTCGAACGTGAAATAGATGCTCAACATGTAGGGCTCCTCTTCGTCGTGCATGAAGTCCCATGAGACAGCTGCCAGGAAGACTTTGTGTTCCCCCACCCACTCATGGGCTTTCCTGAAGGCTTCCGCGGCAGTTGTTGCGGGGAACAGCTTCCTGGCCATGGGATGGACCTGAGTCTCAGCATCTGTGTCGTCGAAACCCTGCGGAACGTCCAGGCAGAAGTCGGGATCGAGCTCCATGGACTGCGCCCTTTCCAGTCGGTTACCAGTACGAGTCGACAGAGGCTGACCCTCTGAACACGACGCCCGGTAAGACCGCCGCACGCCCGGAAGGGTTGCTTCCGGCGACCACGCGGCGAGGTGCCGCAGCCGGTGTCGCGGCCCCGCAGTGATCCAAGCGTGGTTGTGATCAATCAGTTGCCTGCAGGAGGTCATTGACCCAGATCACCGAGCAGGGCTTGCTTCAAGACGGCCGTGGGGCGCGCCGCGAATCGCCGGCATCGCCTACGGCAACGGCAAGCACGGGTTCACCTGGAGCAGCGACTCCGGCACGATGATGGTGTCGGACAACGTCACATCGACAACACCGAGCGCAGCATCGACTTCGGCGGCGGCATTTCGGTGTTCCGCAGCAACACCTCCTGCAACGCCGTAACCGGTCGAACCCCCAGGTCCGACCTGGGGGTTCGACCGGCGGGTCAGCGTGCGACGTCGAAGGTGGCGGCGCGGGGCACGAACGTCGTGTCCCCGTCCTCGGCCGTCGCCAGTGCCGAGACGTACCATGTGCCCTTGGCCAGTTCGGCCGCCTCCCGCTTCGTGACCTTCAGCGTGTAGGTGCAGCGGGTGGTCTCGTCCGAGGTGCTCCGGCACTTGGCGCTCTCCGCCGAGCGAAGCTCCGCCTCGGTCGGGTCGAGCTTCGAACTCGCGGGCCACGCAAGGACTTTGAGGTCCCGGATGCCCGAGTCGTCGCTCACGTCCGCGGTGAAAGTGAGCGAGCCCGCGCTGCCGTCGGACGGAGCCGCGTAGCGGGCCGAGCCGTGCTCCAGGGTCGGCTCCGTGGGGGCCGAGGCCAGGGCGAGGCCGCCGGCGGCCACTCCGCCGAGGGCGACGGCGCCGATGAGCGACGAGAAGAGAATGCGCTTGGACATGGGAGATCCCCCTGAGTTCGTTGGAGAGTTGGCTTGGATACGCGGAAAAGCGTGGAAGAACCGCTGGTAGTACGCGGTCTTGGAAGTGGTCGTAGAAGCGGTGGCCGACCGCGTTCTCGATGTGATCGAGCCTATGGCCCAGGGCATGGCGCCGTCCTCGCGCTGCGGGACGATTGGCGCCTCGAACCGCAGGTAGAGACTCTGCAACCCAGGTAAGAGACCGGAATCCGCCTCC
Organism: Streptomyces pseudoechinosporeus; assembly: GCF_054783935.1. NCBI lineage: Bacteria > Bacillati > Actinomycetota > Actinomycetes > Kitasatosporales > Streptomycetaceae > Streptomyces > Streptomyces pseudoechinosporeus. The sequence continues at coordinate 278,914 of NZ_BAAGPS010000001.1, read as the reverse complement.
AGCCGGAGTCGGGCCGCTCACCTGCGGCCATAGCCTTGATCCGCCATGAAATCCGTCATGAACCGAACCGACGACCGGCTGCTCCCGGTCCTGCTGATCTGCGCCCAGGCCGTGGTGTGGCCCGGGGCGACGCTGGTGCGCGGGGCCGTCCCGCCCGCGTCCGCCCTTCTCGTGGCGGCCCTGGTCGCCGGAGTGGTGACGGCCGCACTCGCCCTCCGCCGTGTCCGCCCGGTGGCCACCCTCGTCGTGGTCGCCGCTGCCTGTGCGCTGGGCGCCGGGCCGCTGCCCGCCGGGGCGATGGCGGTACTCGGCACCGCGGGTGTCGCGCAGGCCCTGTTCACCGTGGCGACCGAACGCGACGCCTTCACCGCCGTGTTGTGCGTGGTGTCGCTCGCCGCCTGGCAGCTCCTGCAGGGCATCAGCCTGCACGGGCTCAGCGACCGCAATGGACTCGACCTCGTTCTGACCGCGGTGCTGTACGCCGCCGTGTGCGGCGCCGGCCTCCTCGTACGGCGGAGAAGTCGCGCGCGGAAAGCGGCCGAACAGCTGCTGAAGCGGGCCGAGTCCGAGCGCCACCGGCTCCCGGCGGTCGAACGGCGCCGTATGGAAAGGGAGTTGCACGACGTCAGCGCTCACCATCTGACAGCCGTGGTGGTCACGGCGGGGGCGGCCCTCGGGCTGCGCGAACGTCGTCCCGAACTGGCCGAAGACGCACTGGAGTTCGCGGTCGAGACCGGCCGCGAGGTCACCCGCGCGCTCGGCGCGGTACGAGCACCGGCTCCCTCCCGCGAGGACGTGCCGTCACCGGAGCAACGGCTGCTGGACCTGGTCGCGGGGTTCCGGCGCCTGGACCAGCAGGTGGACTGCGAGATCGACTCTCTGCCGGACGGCGCCGTCGCGGACGCGGCGTACGGCATCGTGCGCGAGGCGCTGACCAACGTGGCACGGCACGCCCCTGGTGCGCATACGAGGGTGCGGGTCCGGTACGGCGACACTCGCACGGACGTCGTGGTGACGAGCGCGGTACCGCCGGCCGGTGCGGCGGCGCACGGTGCGGGGCTCGGGGGCGGTCGCGGCCAGGGCTTCCTGAGGTCGCGGGCCCGGGAGGTGGGCGGCAGCCTCACCACCGGCCCGACGGCGGAAGGCGGTTGGGAGGTGCGCGCGGTCCTGCCCGGTCGGACCGCCACCCCGGTGGAGCGGTCCGTCCCGCGGAGCTACCGCCTGGCGCAGCTGACGGCCGCCGTCGGCCTGGTCGTACAGCCGCTGCTCCCGGCGCTGGTCATCCGGGCGGAGGACGCGTCGAGCGGTACGCGGGTGTCCGCGGGCGTGCTCTTCGCGCTGCTGGCCGCGGCGCAGGTGGTCGCACTTTTGTGGCTGCGCCGTGCGCCCCGCGCGGCCCATGGAGTCCTGTTCGGTCTGGCCCTGCTCTGGCCGGTGGCGATGGCCACGGGCGACTACACCGGTCCGGTGGTCCTGCCCCCTGCGCTGAGCCTGCTGGCCACCTGCGCGGCGCTTGCGGCGGACGCCGCCCGTACGGCAGTCGGTCCGTCTCTCGCCGAAGACCGCCCGCGCCTTTCCCTGCCGGCCCTCCCGGTCGCCGCCGTGGCAGCGCACGCGGCGGCCGCGACGGCAGCTGTCCTGGACCGGGGCACGACGGTCCCCGTCTGGGCGGTCGCCGCGTCGGCGACGGCCGGGGCGTCCCTGGCGGTCGGCGCGGTCCGCTGGGCCGGAGCCCTGCGCGGGCGGCGTGACCGGGTTGCCCGGGGCACGCAGAACGAACGCCTCGCCGCCTGGACCGAGGAGGCCGTCCGGGACGCGTGGGCCGAGCGCCGCCGGATCGCCGCCGGCCTGGAGACCACCGTCCTCTCCCGCACCGCCGACATGGTCGCTCAGGCGGAGGCGGGCCGGCTCGACGTGACCGCCGAACGCGCCCGCGAGGCCCTGGCCGCGATGCGCGCCCTGCTCGATGCGGTCCGGGAGGGCGAGACAGGGCTCGAGCTGCGGCCGCAGCCCACCCTCCAGGCGCTCGACCTGCTCGCCCACCAACTTCGGGCCACCGGCCGCGACATCGAGATACGGCTGACCGATCGCGTACCGGAACGGCTGCCCACCGCTGTCGATCTGGCCGCCTACCACGCCGCCGAGACGGTGCTAGCGGCCGGCGGCGAGGAACCCGCGGTGCTCGAACTCGACGCGGACGGCGGTACGTTGACGCTCACGGCCACCGGGGTGCCCCGCGCCGCCGACCCCGCCGTACGGGAGCGGCTGACCACGCGGGTCTCGGCACTCGGCGGCACCCTGACCACCGGCCCGCAGGGCACCGTCCGCCTCCGGCTGCCACTCGCAGTCACGCCGGACAACGAGGAGAGACAACGATGAGCCTCAACGTGCTGGTCGTCGACGACCAGGGCATCGTACGGGCGGGGTTCGCCGCCGTGATCGACGCCGAGGAGGACATGACGGTCGTCGGCGAGGCCGCCGACGGCGCCGCCGCGGTACGGCTCGCCGAAGAGCTGGCACCCGACGTGGTCGTCATGGACGTACGCATGCCCGAACTGGACGGCATCGCCGCCACCCGCATCATCACCGGCCGCCAGGACGCGCCCCGTGTCCTCGTCCTGACCACCTTCGACCTCGACGCGTACGTCTTCGACGCGCTGCGCGCCGGCGCCTCGGGCTTCCTCCTCAAGGACGTACATCCCTCCGAACTGCTGCGGGGCATCCGGGTGGTGGCGGCCGGCGAGAGCGTGCTCGCCCCGTCCGCGACCCGCCGCCTCATCGGCCACTACGCGTCCGGACCACCCGCCGCGGTCCCGGCCGGGAGCTCCCCCGAGCTGGACAGCCTGACCGGCAGCCAACGGGGCGTCCTCACCCTGGTCGCGTCCGGCCTCACCAACGCGGAGATCGCCGAGCAACTCGGCATCACCGTAGGCACCGTGAAGTCCCACGTGAACGCGCTGCTCCGCAAACTCGGCCTGCGCGACCGCGTACAGGCGACGATCCTCGCGTACGACCTCGGCCTCGCCCGCCCGAATCCGCCCGGCGCCCACCTCTGACCACCGCAACGCAACCAAGGAGCCATCCCCGTGACCGATACCGGTTCCGGCCGATCCGTCGCCCGCCGTCTGCGCGACGCCGTCGGCGTCGTTGGCCTCGTCTACCTCGTGGTCTGTGCCGTCCTGCTCGTGTGGGCGCTCGTGGTGACCGCGGGCGACAGCTCGGGCGAGTCCATGGCGGGCGTCATCCCACTCCTCGCCACCGCCCCGGCCAGCCTCGTGCTGCTCGTACTCCCGGACGGCGCCGTGATGCTCGTCGCGGCCGTCGTTCTCGGGGCGCTGGTCAACGCCGCGATCATCGGCTGGTGCGCCCGCGCACTGCGCCGCGGCAACAGCCCGGACCCGGCGTCCTGAGCCCCGGCACCTGCAGGAGGCTGCTCATCCGACTGCGCCAGGAGGCAGTCGGCACTTTTACGACGCACACCGTCACATCGTTTCGAGGCTGCCGTAGATGAGGACCGCGACGCCGGCGACGACCGCCAGGTAGGAGCCGCCGGCGGTGAGCAGCGCTCTGCGGATGCCGATCCGGGAGCGCGCCACCGTGTACGCCAGGACGGCGGCCGCCAGGCCCACCACCACTTCGAGCAACGCGAGCAGCCACCCGATGCCCATCACTTTCTCCTGTTCCGGTGTTGCTGTGTTTCTGTGTTCATTCGGTGCTGCCCAGTGCGGTCATCGGGGTGATGCGCGCGGCGCGGCATGCGGGGAGGAGGCCGGCGAGGGCGGTGAGGGCGGCCAAGCCGGTGAAGACGGCCAGCAGTTGTCCTCCGGGCAGTCGCAGGGGGGCCTCGGCGACGAGGATGCGGACGAAGAGCCAGGCGTAGGGGATGCCGAGGGCCAGGCCGAGGACGCCGCCGAGGACTCCGTACAGGCCGGCCTCCATGGTGATGGTCCGGCGCAGTGCGCCGTCGCCCAGCCCCAGCGCGCGCAACAGCCCGAACTCACGGGTGCGTTCGATCGCGGTCAGGCTGGTGGTGGCGGTGACGCCGACGACGGCGATGAGGACGGTCAGGGCGACGAGCCCGAGTGCGATGGTGCCCATCATTCCGATCGCGTCCTGGTTGCTGTCCCGGTCGTCGGCCAGGACGCTCACGCTGACGTCGTCGGGGTTCGAGACGTGGTCGAGGATCGTGGTCTCCAGCGCCCGGTGCGCTTCGCCCCGGGCGGCGAGGCCCTCGGCGGCGGCGTCGGCGAGGATGCCGCTCGCATTCTTGGCGGCACCCATCCGGTCGAGGTCGGCGGGTACGACGAGTACGTCCGCGAGGAGCGGGCCCTGACCGGGCAGCGTGGCGGCGACGGTCAGCTCGATGTTGCCGCGGCGGGACGGGAGGGTGAGGGTGAGGGTGTCGCCCGCCCGTACTCCGAGGAGGTCGGCCAGCTCGGATGCGACGACCGCGCTGCCCTGGTCCAGGTCGTCGAGGGTGCCGGTGGCGGTGTCGATGTACTTGCCGGTGGGCAGGGCGTCCGGATCCAGGTCCGACACCTCGAACTCCTTGCGCAACTCCTCGGGGCCGACGGTGACTTGGCGGGTGCGGTAGCTGGTGACATGGGTGAGCTGGGGGGACGCGGCGAATTGTCGTACGACGGTGGCGTCCAGGCCCTGGCCGTCGGCCGTCACCCGGAAGTCGGCGGGAGTTTCGACGGCGGCGGTGCGTTCCGTGTAGCCGTTGAGAGAGGCGACGCCGACGAGGGCGCCGGAGACCAGGGCGACTCCGAGGGCGACGACGACGGAGACGGCCGCGGCACGGCGCGGCGTGCCTCCGACGCCGCTGACGGCCAGTCTGCCGCTGGTGCCCAGTCGGCGCAGCGGCCAGCCGGCCACGGAAAGGACGGGGCGGACCAGGAGCGGGCCCAGGGTGATGAGCGCCAGGAAGGCGAGGCCTGCCGAGGCGACGGTGACCAGCATGGCGAAGTCGCTGTCGGAGTTCTCCTGGCCGGGCTGGGGCAGTTGGTCGAGGAGCACAGCGGCGAGCCCCGTGGCCGCGGCGGCGAGGAGGACTCCGGCAGCGAGCCGGGCGGGGTGGATGCGGTGTTCGCCCGTGACGGTGCCGGCGGCGCGCAGTGCCTGGAGCGGGGACACCCCGGCTGCCGAGAGGGCCGGGGCGAGGACCGCACCGACCGTCACCAGCATCGTTCCTATGATCACCAGCACGGCGTACAGCACGGGGAAACCCGGTGCGGACAGCTCCTGTCCCACGACGAGGAGGCGGGCGGCCGACGGGGCGAGGTGTCCGGCGCCCAGTGCCGTCAGCACACCGAGCGAGCCCGCGACCGCGCCCACCACGGCGCCCTCGACGGCGAGCGCGGTCACCAGCCGGGGCTGCGGGGCGCCGATGGCGCGCAGGAGTGCCAGCTGCCGCAGCCGTTGCGCGAAGACGATACGGAACGTCGAGGTGGCGACCAGGGCAGCGGCTCCCACGGCCACGGCGAGGAACACGGAGATGAGCAGGAAGAGCTCACTGAGGTCGCCGCTCACGGCCTCGCGTGCCTCCTGGGCGCGGACAGTGTCGCCGGACGTGAGCGACGCGGACGCGCCGGAGGACGCCTTGCCGAGCACGGCGCGCACCTGCTGGGCCAGCTCGTCCTCCGGGACACCGTTCTTGGCCCGGATGTCCACGCGCGGATAGCCCGGCAGCTCCGCGAAGCGCGAGAGGTACGCGTCGGTGGCGTAACCGCCGGCCTGCTGCTCGGCTGTCGCGGTGCTCTTCACCACGCCGGTGACGGCGACGGTGAACTTGACGGTCTTTTCCGGGTCCTTGGGGTCGGGGAGGAGCAGGGTCGTGCGGGTGCCGGGGGCGAGCTCCAGTTCTTCGGCGGCCCGGCGGTTGACCGCGATCTGGCCGGCGCCCTCGGGATAGCTCCCCTTGACGAGCTTGACTTGGGACAGCGGCCCGGTGCCGGGGTCGGAGTGGAGCTGCAGCCAGCGCTCGAGCGGACCGGCGATCGGTGCGCCGGTGTCCAGGCGGCCGACGGCCTCGGCCGCACCGGGCAACGCGCGGATCCGCTCCAGCGTGGCATCGCTGATGTTGGTGGCCGACTCGTCGCCGGCGGTCGCGACCAGGCTTACGGCTTCGGGTGTGCCGCGGAAGCGGTCGAGGGCGGTGTTGGTGGTGATCTGCTGGGCCATGACGGTGGCGAAGACCACGAAGGCGGCCACCAGGACCGACAGTCCGGTCGTCACCAACCGGCCGGGCCGCCGCAGCAGTTCGGCCAGCTGCGATCCCAGGACGCTCGCGCGCCAGGGGGTGTTCACGTGCCGGGGGGCGTTCATCGGGCCCTCCCCACGGTCTGCATGGCCTGTGTGACATCGGCGCCGGCCGCCGCGTCGACATCGTCGACGATGCGTCCGTCGGCGAGGACGAGCACGCGGTCGGCGTAGGCGGCGGCTCGCGGGTCGTGCGTCACCATGACCACGGTCTGGCCGAGGTCGCGCACGGAGCGGCGCAGGAAGTCGAGTACCTCCGTGCCCGACCGCGAGTCCAGGTTGCCGGTGGGCTCGTCGGCGAAGACCACGGCGGGCCGGGCCACCAGGGCCCGGGCCAGCGCCACGCGCTGCTGCTGGCCGCCGGACAGTTCACCGGGCCGGTGGGACATCCGGTCGCCGATGCCCAGCACACCGACGAGGTGGTCGAGCAGGTCGTGATCCAGGCGCTGGCCGGACATGGTGACAGGCAGCGCGATGTTCTCCAGAGCGGTCAGCTGGGGCAGCAGGTTGAACGCCTGGAAGACGAAGCCGACCTTGTCCCGCCGTACGCGGGTCAGCGCCCGGTCGGACAGACCAGTCAACTCCGTGTCGTCCAGGACAACTTGGCCCGAGCTGGCTGAGTCGAGACCGGCCAGGCAGTGCATCAGCGTCGACTTGCCCGAGCCCGACGGGCCCGCGATGGCCGTGAACTGCGCGCGGGCGAAGCCGACGGTCACTCCGTCCAAGGCCCTGATCTGCGTCTCGCCCTGCTGATAGATCTTGACCAGATCCACGGCTGCGGCGATGTGCTCACCAGCGGCTGCGGACATTCCCGTTACGTGCGGCATAGCCATGACGTGAATTCCCTTTGCGGCGACGGGTCAGGACGCGACCGGAGGAAATGCGAGCTTGACCCCGGCGTCTGCACAGTGGCCGTTGGCCTTCTTCGCCAGCTTGTCCACTTCCCGGTCCGCCGGGGGTGTGCCCTCCCCCTTCGCGTTCAGAAACGCCCACCCTTGGTATATGGAGATCTGGGCGCTGAGGTGTCCGTCCTTCATCTGCGACCTGCGCAGCTCTCCCGTGCTCTGCCACCACTCTTCGACGGCTGCCTTGCCGCTGGGGAGTTCCTGCGCCTCGTCGACGAGTTTCTGCGCCAGCACGCAGTCGGCCTTCGACGCCTGGCTGGGCTCGTTGCGCTCGTTCCACCAGCGGCTGCCCGCGACCGCGAGCGCCGTGAGAAACAGCGCTGCAATGACGCCGAACAGAATTGCCTTGTTGCGTTGCGTGGGCTTGTTTCGCGTGGGCGCGAAAACAGTCATGATGACCTCCGAGAATTTCTTCCGAAGCTGTTCGTCGACGTTCGTCGACGCATCTCGACGTTTGTCGATCAGCTACGGGTAATTCTCGAAGAACGGGCATCGCGGCACATCGGCTCAGAACCTGATCTCCGCGCCGCGGAACTGCAACCGGAGACAGAGGGCGGGACTACGACCGCAGTCGCAGTCCCGCCCCGTAACAGCGGGAGTCGCTGACGAGTGGTCAGTCGGCGGGGCTGGCGAGGCCCGTGTCGTAGGCGAATATGACGGCCTGCACGCGGTCACGCAGGTCCAGCTTGGTGAGGATCTTTCCGAAGTGGGTCTTCACGGTCGCCTCCGCGATGAACAGGCGCGAGGCGATCTCGCTGTTGGACAGGCCCTCGGCGACGAGACCGAGCACCTCTCGTTCGCGAGTGGTCAGCGTCTCCAGCCGCTCGTCATGGCGGGCCGAGGGCGCCAGCTTGCCCGCGAACCGGTCCAGGAGCTGGCGGGTGACGCGCGGGGCGACGACGGACTCGCCGGCCGCCACGACACGGATCGCCGCCACGACCTCCTCGGGCGGGGTGTTCTTCAGCAGGAAGCCGCTCGCTCCGGCCTGCAGCGCGGCGAAGGCATCCTCGTCGGTGTCGAAGGTGGTGAGCACCAACACCCGGGGCCTGTCCGGGAGTTGACCCAGGCGCCGCGTCGCCTCCACCCCGTCCATGACGGGCATACGGATGTCCATGATGACGACGTCGGCCTCGGTGCGGGCCAGCAACGCCAAGGCGTCCGCGCCGTTCTCCGCCTCGCCCACGACCTCGATGTCGCTCTGCGCGGCCAGCACCATCGCGAACCCCGCCCGGATCAGCGGCTGGTCGTCCACCACGACGACACGGATCACCCCACTCGCACCCTTCATCCCGTCACTCGCCCCGTCCTTCATCCCGCCGTCCTCACCGGAAGTTCCTTGATGGGAAGCTCCGCATCGACCTGCCACCCCGCGCCCAGACGTGGCCCGGCGGTGAAACTGCCGCCGGACACCTCCACCCGCTCGCGCATGCCCACCAGCCCGTTCCCACCGCTGACCCGCTCGGCCGCCATCGCAGCGCCGGCCAGCTTGCCGGCCCCGTCGTCGACCACGCTGATCAGCACCGCGTCCTCGTCGAACCGCAGCGTGATCGCGACCTGTGCGCCGGGACCGGCATGCCGCAGCACGTTGGTCAGGCTCTCCTGGACGACCCGCAATACGGTCAGTTCGTCCCCCGTCGACAGCCCGCCCCGTTCACCCTCGACCGCCAGGTCCACCTTCAGCCCCGCGGCACGGGCACGCTCGGCCACCGTCTCCAGGTCGTCCAGCGAGACCCGGCGGCGACCGCCGTCCGCATCCTGCGCCTCGCCCTGGCCGGAGCCCCGGCCGCCGCGCAGCACCCGCACGATGCGGTGCATGTCCTCCAGCGCGTCACGCCCCGTGTCTCCGATCGCCTTCAGCGCCGAACCCGCCTTGTCCGGATCCGACTTGAGGGCGTAGCCGGCCCCGTCGGCCTGCAGGATCATCACGGCCAGACTGTGGGCCACCACATCGTGCAGTTCCCTGGCGATCTCCGCGCGCTCTTCGGCGGCCGCGAGCCGCACCAGGTGCTCACGCTCCCGTTCAGCCGTGGCGGCCCGGGCTTCCAGACTGGCCACGTACAGCCGACGTGTCCGCAGCACCATGGCGGTCAGCCACACGGCCGCACAGACACCACCGAGGGCGACGATGTCGCCGAAGGACTCGCCCTCCTGCCCGCCGAAAGGGATGAACCCGCCGAAAGCCACGGCCACGCCCAGCAGTACGACCGCACCCGCCGTGTAGGCATGCCACATCTGCCGGGTATGGGTCACCACCGAAACCATCGCGACGAGCAGCGCCACGTCGTACGCGGCCGGTTCGGACGTCGGCACGAACTGGACCAGCGCAAGCCCCGAGACCAGGCCCATCACCGTCATCGGCCGACGCCGACGGAACACCAGTGCCAGGGCCATCGCCCAGCCGATGAGCTGGTCAAACGCATCGGTGTAGCGCGAGGCCAGGCCGACCACCAGCACCGCGATCGCGACGTCGTACGCCGTGTGTATCCACGGCAATGCCTGTATGCGGCGCAACATGGCGGACAGGCTACGACATGGCGCCGCGCTGCGTTCTTGAAAGTAAATCAATTCCCGACAACCGTCCGACAATTTCTGTGCAACGAACCGGAGTTGCCCGATCGGCGGACCGCGTACGATCCTCATCCCTCACCTGGGTCATCGATTCGGACTCCGCAGCCCAGGAGGAACTCATGCGTAAATTGGCGTCAGTTGTCGTCAGCTCCGTAATGGCATTCGCTGGTATGGCCGCGATGGTCAGCACCCCGGCCCAGGCGGCGACAGGACTGGAATACGTGGCTCTGGGGGATTCATACGCATCCGGAGTCGGCGCGGATACGTACGACGCCTCCAGCGGCGACTGCAAGCGGAGCCCGGACAACTACCCGCACCAGTGGGCGGCCGTTCACCCCGGTTACACGCTGAAGGACGTCACCTGCAGCGGTGCGACCATCGCGGACATACGGAACAACCAGCTGTCCGCCCTGAGCTCCACGACCAACTTCGTCACCCTCACGGTGGGCGGCAACGACGCCCAGTTCGCGTCGGTGGTGGAGACGTGCCTCACCAAGGACGACTCCACCTGCTCGTTCGCCACGCAGTGGATGTCGTACTACGCCAAGAACCAGCTGGTGACGGAGCTCGTCGTCCTGTACGCCGACATCAAGGCCCGCGCACCCAAGGCTCTGATCCTCGTCCTCGGCTACCCGAAGACGCTCTCCTCGACCGGATCGTGCGGCGCCATCGACCTCAGCTCCGCCAAGCGCACCGCCACGAACGGCCTGGCCGACGCCCTGGCCGAGGGCACCCTGGCCGCGACGGTCAAGGAGCCCGTCTGCTTCCTCGACATGCGGAAGCAGTTCACCGGCCACGAGGCGTGCGGCTCCGACCCGTGGATCAACGATCTGACCAACCCGACCGCGGTCTTCCATCCCAACGCCGCGGGTTACACGAAGGGCTACGCCGCGAAGCTCAAGGCCACCTGGGGCTGACCCCTTGGCGGCCTGGGGCGGGGAACCGTCCCGGGCCGTCACGCCACTGCCGACGCCCCGCTCCGTGTCGTCGCCCAGGCAACTGGCCCGTCGGGCTCCGCCGTCCTGCGGTAGGCACTCAACGCTGAGCAACGCTTTGGCCTTGGTTCCCGTCCTCTTCTCAGAAATGTAGGAGGCGCCCGGGAAGCCTGGGACAACTGGGATGCCCGGGCACAAGGGCCAACCAGGAGGAGGAGCGTTGAATCGTGTCCGGCGCACAATAGTCGCCGCTGTGGCGTTATGCGCGGTGATGGTGGGGTCGCCAGGATTGGCGCACGCTCAACCGGCAGCCGATCCCGTACCGTCCGCGCCATCGGCCGACCCCGACGGAGGGCTTCCAGCGGGTTGGCAGATCACCGGCACGGGCTCCGGTCAGCAGCTGACCTGGCACTCGACCGCACCGGTGCCCATGGGCGACGCCGCCGTCGAGTTCTACGCCGGAGACCGGCTCCTCGGCCGGCCCATGGCCGCCGAGGACCGTCGTACGTTCAGCCTCAGCCTCGACGGCGTACGCCTCGGGCCGGTGACGGAATTGCAGGTGCGGGCCGGTGGGCGCCGCCTCGACGGATCCGAGGCCGCGGCCGACCCGCAACGGCGGCGCTCCACAGCGCCGGTGAAACCGTCGGCCCCGCTGCCGGCCAACCCCGTAGACCCCGGGGTCCCCGGCCCGTACCGGACGACCACCGGCGAGTACGAGCTGAAATCGGTGCAACTGCCCGGCTTCCCCGCCCCGGTGGAAATGCGCGGAACCGTGGTGGCGCCGACCGGGGCCCCGGGCCGCCGGCCGCTGGCCCTGTTCCTGCACGGCCGCCACTCCACCTGCTTCACCGCTGAGGGCGGCGAGGGCGACGAGGGCGAGACGCTCGGCGCGTGGCCCTGCCCCACCGGATCGAAGCCGATACCGAGCCACCGCGGCTACCTGCATGACCAGGAACTGCTGGCGTCCCAGGGCTATGTGACGGTGTCGATCTCCGCCAACGGCATCAACGGGCAGGACTACTTGGCGGAGGACGGCGGAGCGCAGGCCCGCTCGTCCCTGGTACGGCAGCACCTCGCCCGCTGGGCGGACTGGGCGGGTGCCGGACGGGCCTCGGCACCTGCGATCGTACGGACCACCTCACGGGCCGACCTGTCCCGAGTGCTCCTTGTCGGACACTCGCGGGGCGGCGAGGGCGTGAACCGGGCCGCGATGGACAGCCTCACCAAGCCGCCCGCCGACCAGGACGGTTACCGAGGACCGGTGCGCTGGAAGATCCGCGGGACCGTCCTCATCGGTCCCACCGTCTTCGGGCAGAACCCGGCTCCCGAGGTGCCGTCGATGACGATCCTGCCCGGCTGCGACGGCGACGTGGCCGATCTGCAGGGTGAGATCTACGTCGACGGCACACGCGGCGTCAGCCGTGGCGCCGCCCTGCACAGCGCGGTCTACATGGTGGGCGCCAACCACAACTTCTTCAACACCGAGTGGACACCAGGGCAGGCCGAAGCACCGGCCTTCGACGACTTCTGGAACGACGAGGAGGAGCCGGACCCGGTCTGCGCACCGGGCACCGCGACCCGGCTGACCGCCGAGCGCCAGCAGGCCGCCGGTGCCACGTACATCGCCGCCGCGGCCCGGCTGTTCGTCGCGGGGGACGACCGGGTGCGTCCGCTGCTGGACGGCTCGGGCGTGCGAGCGAAGTCGGCGGACCCCGCGCGCGTACTCACACACGCAGTCGGCGCCCGTCGCACGGCCGCGTTCCTGCCGGACGGCGACGCCTCGGTCACGGTGGACGGCGGCCGGCTCTGCGCACAGGTGGACCCCGACCCGGCCACCGCCTGCCTGGACCCCGACGGGCCTGGTCGGTCACCGCACTTCGCCCCATGGGAGACGTCTGCGGAACCGGGCCGCAACGCCGTGGCGCTGGACTGGTCGGCACCGGGTTCCGCGGTAAGTGTCCGGCCCGCCCGGCCGGTCTCCGTGTCCGGAGCCAAGGCACTGACCCTGCGGGTCATCGTGCCGCCGAACACCACCGGCACCCGGCTGGACGTGTCCCTCACGGACACCGCAGGCCGACGGGCGACACTCGGCCAGGTCCGCGTCGACGGACTGCCGGGGACGGAGCGGACCGCCTCGTACTGGGGGCGGGAGGTACGCGTACCGCTGACGGCAGCGGCCAGGTCCGGCCTGGACCTGAAGCGGGTGAAGGCGCTGGAACTGACCCCCCGTAACCAGTCCGGGCAGGCCTGGCTGATGGATGCCTGGGGCTGGAGCCCCGGCATGGCGACGGTCCGGCCCGTCACGCTGCCACGCGTCGACATCGGCCGGCTGAAGGTCGAGGAAGGCGACTCCGGAGTACGGAACTACAGGGTGCCGGTGCGGGTCTCCGGACAGGGCAGCGGCCAGGTCCGGCTCTTCGTCGCCGATCCCGCCACAAAGGAGGTCACGTCCCGGGTGGTGACGGTGCGCCCGGGCAGCGACGACATCGAGGTGCCCGTCGAGGTGCACGGCAACACCCGCTTCGACTACGGCACCTCGCATGACGTGTTCGTGAAGGCGGTCCACGGCGCCGTGGTCGGCAACCACCGCGGCGGCGTGGCCGTGAAGAACGACGACCCGATGCCCACGTTCAGTGTGACGCCGGTCGCGGACCGGGTCACCGAAGGGCAGAGCCTGACCTGGCGGATCACACAGTCCGCGGTCGCCGACACGGACATCTGGTTCGACACCGCCTTCGTGCCGGTCAACGGCGGCGCCGAACTGTCCACGACGGACCTCGACCCGGACTGGTTCGAGGAGAACGTCGGCGAGTCACCGAGCCCTTCCCGACCGCTGTCCGAGGTGCAAGCGTTCTACCTGCCCGTATGGATCCCCGCGGGGCAGCTGACCACCGAGGTGAGCGTAGCCACCGCCGTGGACGGGGCGAGCGAGCCGGAGGAGTCACTGCGGATCGAGCTGACCACCTGGGACGAGCAGTGGGAGCCGCTGGAAGGCCCGGTACTCACAGGAACGGTGCTGGACGCGCGGTAGGCCGTGCATCACAAGGTCTCAGGGACGTGGGG